>JANLHK010000083.1 GCA_024653645.1 Candidatus Roizmanbacteria bacterium
GCAAATACCAAGACTGATGGCACGGCACATAACAATAATGCTTTTGCATAGTTACCCCATGATTCACGGGGATGAAAGCGATTAAGCCAGAGACTGAGGGTAAGAATAAAAAAGGGAATAAAAATCACCGACGGTTGGAGTGAAAAGCCAAAAAATGGAAACCAACGCCGAGATCCCCGTACCGGATCGCCAAACACCAATAATGCTGCCAAAGCCACGATACCCAGAATAGATAAGAGGGTACTGGTATGCACAACGGTTGTCGGAGCTATTTTTTTGGTGATAACGATATACAGGATGATGCCGGCGCTCAGAAACAGCAATTGATATAGGGCGCTGGTAGGGGAAAATAAGGCTTGAGCGCCGACGCCGCACAGTCCCAGCAGCACCGCGAGTACAAACGGGGTATTTTTCACGTGATGCGTTTCACCTCAACTGCATCGGAGGCGTGAAATGAGATGTTTTTTGCCAGTACCCGATGCGCGATAGCTTCCGCGTTAGGTTTAAATCCGTCGGGAAGTATTACCTTCACCCATTCAGTCAGTTCACACCCCATCTCTTTTCGTTTTTGCTGGATTTCCCGTATGATATCGCGTATCTTACCCTCCTGTTCCAGCTCAGGAGTCATGGTTGTATCCAGTTGCGCTGATGCTCCTGTGGTAGCCGTGTCATACTGAAAGGTTATGTGTTTAATATTAAGCTCAGCCCCCAAGAGACGCTTATATTCCACCTCGTTTTTAGGCAGCGCAAACGCGTGGTCGCTGGGTAGGGAATAGGTGATGCCGGCAAGTGCCTGACGTACCTTTATTCCCTGTTCTTTGCGCACTGAATGTCCCAGCTCTGCTAGTGTTTTAACCAATTCCATGTCACTGTTAAGCTGCGTGTTTCTCCACTGCTTTGACATCTCAGGCCAGTTTTTCAGATGCACGGATTCAAACGTATGAGTTATATAGCTGTTCAACTCTTCAGAATAAAAGGGTAAGAATGGTGAGAGGGCAACGCAGAAATCCGATAACACCGTGTGCAGTGTGGTATACAGCGCATGTTTGTCGGCTTGGTCATTGCTGTTGGTCCACACCCGCTGGCGAGATAGACGGATATACCAGTTTGACCACGTGGTGACAAAGTCCTGCAGGGCCAATGAGGCCATATCAGGCTTGAATTGTGATAGGGAGCGGTAGACTTTTTCCAGTGTCACTGCCCAGTAGGAAAGCAGCCAGGTATCAAGCAGTGAATAGGTTACTTGATCATCTTGTTTCCATTGATCAAGCTGGGCATAGGTGTGATAGAACTTCAAGATATTCCACAGCGGCAGATGGAAGGCGCGTTGCGTTTCTCCGGCTTTATGATAGCCAAACAAAGCGTTTTTTTTAGGATCCTGAGTAACATAGATCCAGCGCATCACATCAACACCGATTTTGTCGGCTGCCTCGTTAAACTCAATCATATTGCCCGATGATTTGTGCATGGGCTTACCTTTCTCGTCCATTAAGGTCGCGTATCCCAACACTCGTTTAAAGGGTGCGGTGCGCTCAAGTGCCGTAGACATAGCGATCATGGCGTAAAACCAGTTTTTGAATTGTCCGGGGAAACTTTCAGTGATAAAGTCGGCGGGAAACCACTCACTCCAATATGTTTTGTCATGGCGATAGGAAAGCGTTGAATAGGGAACGATACCCGCATCAAGCCAGGGATTGCCCACATCATCAATGCGCGAAATTGGTTTCTTGCAGCTTGAACAGGCAATCTTAACTTCATCAATCCACGGCTTATGAGGGGTATGACCTTTAAAGCGGTCAAAGCCGGAAACGGCCCGTTTTTCCAGATCCTGCTCGCTCGACACCACCTCAAACGTGTGACAGTGGGGGCACTCGTAGATGGGTAAGGCCAGTCCCCAATAGCGGTTCTTTTTGCTGATAAGCCAGTCGTGCATATTATTCAGCCAATCCAGTTCGCGTTCAAGTCCAAACGACGGCATCCAAGTGATGGAATTGGCTACGTCAATCATTTGTTGCCGGAAGGTACGCTTTTTTTTATCGGTTTCGTCAGGCCGGTCCATGGCAATGTACCATTCATCGGCTATTTTCCACACGAGCTCAGTTTTACACCTCCAGCAAGCAGGATAGCGGTGTTTGTACGGCAGAATACTAAAGATCCAATTTTCACCATGTTTTGCTTCCCGCTCTTTCAGGTAATCAAAAATAATCTCTGGATGCTTTTTAGCGTTTTTGCCGCTTAACTCACCTAGGTGAGTTAAGTAATCGGCATTATCGGCAATGATCGGGATCATGGGCAAGGCATACTTTTTACCCAGTTTAAAATCCTCGGTACCGGCACTCACAGCGGTGTGCACCAGACCGGTGCCTTCGGTCGTTGAAATAGGCATAATCAGCTCGTCGGTCGCAATAACGGTATGGAAGGTTTGGGGATTGTCATGCGCCACCTGTGCTACTGCCTCCAGTTGGTCAAACGCCCCGGCATACCGCAACCCCACCAACTCTTTACCCAAAACTGTTTTAATGGTTTTGGGCGTATCTTTGCCAAAGACCGAATGCACGCTGTCTTTAGCGACCCAATAGCAATCACCCGTGGTACCTTCAACCAATGCATACTCCAGTTTTTCATTGACGGCAACGGCGATGTTGGCCGGAATAGTCCAGGGTGTGGTGGTCCAAACCAAGAGGTATTCGTTCTTGCGACCCACCAAGGGCAGTTCAAGGTAAATAGAGTCGTGAACCATCTCCTTATAATCTTCAGTCAGCATTTCGTGCTGTGATATAGCGGTTTCGCACCGTGGGCACCAGGGCACTGATTCGTGGCCTTTGTACAGCCATTTTTTGTGGTGGCATACCGATAAAAATTGCCAGATCATGTAGTTGTTTTCCGGATCCATGGTGAAGTATGAATGATCCCAATCCATAAAATACCCTAGGCGCTGGCTTTGCTGGGTTTGTACGCCGGAGAATTTAATCACCCGTTCTTTACACAGGGTTACGAATCGGTCGATAGACGCAAATCGGTCACCGGGAACCAGATTTTCAATATCTTTTTTGTTGCGGATCTTCAGCTCTTTTTCTACTTCGACTTCTACCCATAATCCCTGGCAGTCGAACCCATTTTGAAATCGCAGCTTATACCCCAACAGATTATGGAATTTTTGCCATAAATCCTTGTAGGTTCGGCCCCATCCGTGATGAACACCCATGGGGTTGTTGGCGGTAATAGGTCCGTCAATAAATGAGAATCGTTTCTGAGAAGACTGGTTTTTCGTGAGATAGGATTTGAATACACCCTCTTTGTTCCATTTTGTAAGCCATTTCTGTTCTAATTCAGGAAAGTTTGGTACGGCCGGTAATTGGTGATCGCTCATGAGTGAGTGATTATACTACGACCCGCCGCGGCGCCGCAAGAAGGCCGGAATTTCAAGTTCGTCTTCATTGTCAGTGATACTATCGGATGATGCAGCTTGGTTGGCAGCAGTTGGTTCATTACTCATACGGAATGCAGTGGGACCGGTTGGTGTTTTTGATGCGTTGGCAAATCGGGTAGCCACCAACGTAATCTTAATTTCTTCTTTCATTTGGCTGTCAATAGCTGCACCAAAAATGATTTGTGCGCCTGGATCAACACTCTTGGTAATAAGCCGCGCTGCCTCGTCGACTTCGCTCATGGACAGATCTTCTCCACCCACAATGTTAAACAGGACGCCCTTGGCCCCATCAATGGATAGTTCCAGAAATGGTGATGATATAGCCTGGCGCACGGCCATGGCGGCTCGTTTATCGCCTGACGCTTGACCAATGCCCATAATGGCGGTACCTGATCCCTGCATAATGGTTTTAACGTCAGCAAAGTCAACGTTGATAAGGCCGGGCAGGGTAATGATTTCAGCCAGTCCCTTCACGCCTTGGGTCAGTACGCTGTCAACTTCACGGAAAGCCTGCAGCAGGCTGAGTTTTCGCTCTTTAATTTCAAGGATTTTTTCATTGGGGATGGTAATGAGTGCATCAACTTTTTGAGCAAGTTCTGCAATGCCTGTTTCAGCGGCAGCCATGCGTTTTGCCCCTTCAAATGAAAATGGTTTGGTCACTACCGCAATGGTGAGCGCTCCGGTTTCCCGGGCAACATCTGCCACAATGGGTGAGGCGCCGGTTCCCGTTCCACCTCCCATGCCTGAGGTAATAAATACGAGGTCAGCCCCGTCAAGATATTCTTTTATGCGTTCCCGGGACTCCTCAGCAGCCTGTTTTCCCACATCGGGATTGCCGCCCGCACCCAAACCTCTGGTTACTTTTTCACCAATTTGCAGCTTGCTTTCGGATTTGTTGCCCATGAGCGCCTGAGCATCCGTGTTAACGGAAATAAACTCAACGCCCTCAACCCGTTCATGCTCGATCAGTGTGGTCAGTGCGTTAGATCCGGCTCCACCGACACCGACGAGTTTTATTTTTGCGATTTTTTTTGCATCAGGCTTGATCAGCATACTTACGTGTAAGGGGTTATTTTGAACCCGGAATAAAATTTTTAAAGAAAGAAACGACTTGCGAAACCTGTTCTTTCATCACGCCTCCTGAAAAAAACTTAGGCAGCTCGGGCATGGTAAACGATCCACCTTGTTTGCTGCTCATGTCTTTGCTAAACAGCATAGCACCAACCAATGCCGCATATTCGGGCTGTGCCAGTTCGTCAGCCACACCCCCGAGCATTTTGGGTGTTCCGGTACGGACGGGAAGTGAGAAGCGATCAGCCATGCGTTCACGCAAGTACGGCGTTGACATACCGCCACCCGTGATAATAATACCGGCTGGCATTTTGCCGACGAGTTCATTTTGACGAATTTCGCGCTCTAAAAAGTCAAGTAGTTCGTCAAGGCGTGGGTAGATGATGCCGTCAACTAATTCTTTTTTACTGATGTGTGGTATTTTTTCGGTTAAATGCAGTGAGGCAACGGAAAGTTCATCTTCGGTATCCTCGGGATGTTTCTCTTTGTACTGATACAGATAGCGTTTAACTTTTTCGGAAGATTCAAGCGATATACGCAGTCCGGCAGAGATGTCATTAGTGACGTTGCGGGCGCCCAGCGGAATAACGCCGGTGTAGACTACCGCATTATCGCAATAGACGCACAGGTCAGTGGTGCCGGCCCCAATATCAAGCAACATACACCCTATTTCTTTTTCGGTTTCGCTGAGCATAGCGTAGGACGCAGCTAATCCTGAAAATACAAACCCTTCAATATCAATGCC
>JANLHK010000060.1 GCA_024653645.1 Candidatus Roizmanbacteria bacterium
GCTGAGCGGCTGTTGCCGGTTATCTTCGATGCGTACCCTGACGCTGATATATATACGCTCTACACTGATTACGATAAAGCACCATGGGCAAAAAAATACCAAACCCGTATGCATACCTCGTTCCTGCAGCCGTTGTATCAGCTGACACAGTCAAAACGGATACTGGCGTTGATGATGCCGCTGGCTGCATCCCTACTGCCACTCAATCACTATGATAAGGTACTCACCATCACCTCATCGTTTTTAAAGGGAGTTCGCACAAAACCCAATACCCATACATGCTACCTGTTTGCACCGACTCGTTTCTTATGGCATGAGCAAGAAATCTATGGTGTGGCGTCAAAACTACTGGCACCACTAAAACGTCTTGATTGGGACAGCGCCCAAAAACCAACAACACTGCTTACGTTGTCACGCCACAGCGCAAAACAAATACAGACGATCTATGGCAGAAGCGCACAGATTCTGTATCCGCCGTTTGATCCGTCATATCTTAGGCAGAGCAGTAAGCCAAATCTAGCGCTTCCCTCATCATACTTTTTGTTTGTAGGAAGGCTTGAACCATATAAACGAGTAGATTTGCTTGTTGATGTATGGAATCATTATCCCATAAAAGAATCATTAGTTATCGTGGGAAATGGTTCACAGCGGCGTGTATTGGAGCGTCGAGCAAAAGGTAATCGTCGCATTCGCTTTATGCCGCATGTGAGTGACGTGCACCTGAGCTATATCTATCGCCATGCCCGTGCGCTCGTCATGCCTCAGATGGAAGATTTTGGCTATACGGCGCTTGAGGCTGCTTATTGCAAAACGCCAGTTATTGCCTACCGCAAAAGCGGCGTATGGGAAGCGATTGCCCGATCAAAGCCGCATGCATCTATCGCAACACAGACCGTTGATGGTGTGCATGCCGCACTTGTTAATTTTCATACTTCATCATACAATAACATATCGATCGCACAGGGAGTCCCCACTCCTGTAGAATTTATAAAACGATTACGTACTATTTTTTAATATAAGTTTTTTTTACTTACGCCTATGAAAGCAGTTATTTTTGCCGGTGGTGCTGGTACCCGCTTATGGCCATTATCTCGCAAACATTCCCCCAAACAATTTGAGGACATTGTGGGCGACCAGTCGACGCTGCAGCTAGCGGTTAAGCGCCTCTATCCTGCGTTTAAACCAGAGGATATCTATATTTCAACCAATAAGCTCTATAAGGATATTGTAAAAAAACAGCTTCCCGACATTCCAGAAGCGAATTTGATTTTTGAACCGGCAAAACGTGATGTCGGTCCTGCCGTCGCCTTTGTGATGGGTAAGTTGCTTAAGGATGGTATCGATGAACCGGTAGTCATTTTGTGGAGCGATCACTTAGTAAAGCAGGAAGACTTATTCAAATCGATCCTTAAAAAAGCGTCGGATTATCTTGAGCAAGGTTCAGCTAAGATTGTGTTTGTCGCTCATAAGCCGCGTTTTGCGAGCGAGCAATTAGGTTGGATTCATTACAATGGAGAGGTTGCGCAGCAGGACGGCACTTCGCTGTATGGCTTTGAGGGATTTAAATACAAGCCTGATGCCCAAACGGCCAAGCAGTTTTTTGAGTCAGGTACCTACGCATGGAATTTGGGGTATTTTGCGACTACTCCCCGATTTATCTATGATGCGTTCAAAAAATTTGAGCCATCCGTATACGAAAAAGTAGAGACCATATTGAAAGCGTACGGCACTGATTCATTTGAGCAGATCTTGCAAGAGGTATATACCGGCATTGAATCGGTTAGTTTTGATAACGCCATTCTAGAGCGCCTTCAGAAAGAAGATGCGGCAATCATTGTTGAGGATCTAGGATGGAGCGACGTGGGTGCGTGGGATGCGCTGAAAGAAGCGATTGAAGAAAGTCCTCAGGCAAATGTGACTCGTGGCAATACTATCATAAAAGATTCACAGGATACCTTGCTGTATAACTATGAGGACGGTAAGTTGGTAGTGGGAATTGATTTGGATGGCATGATTGTGGTCAATACCGGCGATGTATTGTTGGTTACTAAAAAAACATCAATTGCCAAAGTTAAGAAACTCGTTGAAAGCTTTGAAGGAACAGAACACGAGAAGCTTACGTAAGGTGGTAGGAGGCGTAGTCGCCGTAGGCGTTTTCAACGACCAGCATTTCGTCGCGCTGTAATGGTTCGAAATACATACGGATCAGTCGTACGGTGTTGTTGGTGCCGGAATAGGCGACATTAATGTTTTCGTACTTCATTTTTTTCTCCAGCCATTGACAGAATGATTTAATGCGCCGGTTCCACACCTGCTCCAGACTTTCCCCATTTGGCGGTGGCACGTTCCATGAGCGTCGCCATAAAATCGCCTCTTTCGGATGATCACGCATGACGGTCATTTTGCTTTTTCCGGTAATATCGCCGTAATCTCGCTCAATTAATTCTGGCTTTATGATATATGGAATGCCCTTATGGTATTTTTGTATGGGTTCGAGCGTTTGGATACAGCGCTCAAGCGAAGGGCTGATAAACAGATCAATATGTTTAGTTTTTAATTTCTCTGCCAATTCACGAGCTTGCTTTTTACCGGTAGGAGTTAGGGTGGATTGGCGATGGCCGGAAAATATTCTTCGTACATTGTCGTAGGTCTGACAATGACGAAACAGGTACAAGGTTGGCGGTTGATCGGTAGTGCTTTTGGGCATCGGAGTAAGGGCGGTTCCGGGGTTTTTCAGTGATGCAAGAGCTGATTTCTGTAGGGCTTCAAAATCGGTCATGGTTAGTCTTTCTTAAATGGGAATGAAGCAAACGTACTATCTTTTTCCAAATGCTCTATTTCAAGTAGGCGGTTATATTTTGCCAATCGTTCGGACCGCGACATACTCCCGGTTTTAATTTGTCCGACTCCGCTGGCAACCACCAAGTCGGCAATAAAGGTATCTTCGGTTTCACCGGATCGGTGCGAAATCACGGCGGTCATATCATTCATTTTTGCCTGTTGAATCGCATCAATCGTTTCGCTTAAGGTACCAATTTGGTTTAGCTTAATGAGGATTGAATTGCTTGCCTTTTTTTCAATACCCCGCCGGAGACGATCTTTGTTGGTGACATATAAGTCATCACCGACTATCTGGGTTGTTGCACCTATTTTTTCAGTGAGATCAACAAAGCCATCCCAATCGTCTTCAGCAAAGGGGTCTTCAAGTGAGACCAAGGGGTACTTGGCAACCAGTTCTGCGTAATAGTCACTCAGTTGTTTTGTTGTATAGCTGGCCTGATTGGTAGCAAATCGATACTCATTGTTTGCATAGAATTCGCTTGCTGCTGCATCAATACCCAAGGCTATTTCCTGACCGTCAACATAACTACTCTCTTCAATGGCTTCCATTAATAGTTGCAGTGGTTCTTCGTTGGTTTTAAACGGTAGGGCAAAACCACCTTCATCTCCAACTGTGGTGCTATGTCCCAGTGTAGTCACTTTTTTCTTTAACACCTGAAATACCTCAGCGGCGGCGCGCAGTGCTTCGGCAAAGCGGGTAAAGCCATAGGGAATAATCATGTATTCCTGAAAGTCAGAAGACTGGCTGGCATGCTTTCCGCCATTTATCACATTAATGAGCGGTACGGGCAGTACGTATGATGTGGTTTCGAAAAACGACGCCAGATATTCATAGAGTTCCTTTTTTTGCCCGACGCTGGCGGCTTTTGCTACGGCCAATGAGGCAGACAGAATGGCATTTGCTCCTAATCGGGACTTGTTTTCAGTCCCGTCTGCTGCAATCATTACTGCATCAATCTGTTGTTGGTTATTGGGGTTTTTGCCGATAAGGAGCGGAGCGAGTTCGTTTTCAACGGCATATTGGGCCTTAAGCACCCCCTTGCCTTGGTATCGTTTTGGATCCTCGTCGCGCAGTTCATGCGCCTCGTGAACGCCGGTTGAAGCGCCTGACGGGACTGAAGCGCTGCCCACAACGCCCGTATCAAGCTCCACAAATGTCTTGAGGGTAGGAAATCCGCGTGAATCAAGTATCTCTATGCAACGAACGCCAGTGATAAGCATTATTCAATTACTATAGCACGTTTTATCTTTTTTCGAAGTAGAGAGTAACCACGGACGTAATGGTTTGAGTTCCCTGTGACAGATCCGGCATCTCTCCACCTCCTCCACCCTCCATTTTGGCGCTTGAGAGGTATGGTGCGTTGACCATACCCTGGTCATTACTTTCAACAATATTGACGACTTTCCCCAGGCGAATACCTAAGCTTTTCGCCATTTTTTCTGCTTCATCTTTTGCATTCTGGATAGCCTTTGCACGTGCCTCTGATCGGTATTTGCCTGGATCATCAACGCCAAAGCTGGTGTTTTGAATCTCATTAGCCCCTGCCGCAGTGCCGGTGGCAATAACTTTCGAAAGTAGTTCGGTCCCTTTGGTTTTCACGCTGATTGATGCGCTACCGCTGTAGCCAATAATGCCGCGGTTATCGCTGTTGTAATCATATTCAGGATACACGGAGTAGTTGGTTGTTTTGATGTTTTTTGATGAAATACCGAGTTTCTCAATGGCTGCCGTCACACTATTTATGGACTTATTCATTTCGGACTGAATTTCGGCTGCGGTTTCCCGTTTGTCCACCCGAACTCCTAGGGTAACGTATCCGGTATCAGGTACCACTTCTACCTTGCCCTCACCCACGACCTTAAGCTCAGTGGGTGCTGTCTGGGTACGAGTAACAATGGGGAAAGCAAAGCCGAATTTTTGCGCAACCATGAGTGCCACAATCGTGATAACCAGTACGCTCGTGTAATATTTAATACCTTTCATATAGTATTATTCTAGCGGTTCGCTATTTTTTTGCAACCTTCACTAGGGTATACTTAAGCTCATGTCGCAGGTACCACGCGTTATTCTTCTTGCCGGAGGTGTGGGCAAACGTTTTGCTCCGTTTGTCACCAACAAAACCATGTTTCCCTTCCAGGGAAAGCCGATCCTCCAACATACCTTGGAGTTGATTGCTGATGCTGGTTTACAGGAAGTGCTGATTATTGCAAACAGCGATAACGCTCAGTGGTTACAGCACTATCACCATCAGAAGTTAACTATTACGCAGGTTATTCAGGATCAGCCGTTGGGCATGGGTCAGGCGTTGTATGAAGCGCGACAGGAGATTGCGGATGCACCTTCTCTGGTGATGAATGCCGTTGATGTGGTTGAAACCAGCCTACTGTCTGAGCTGATAGCGCATAGTGCCAATGAGGATTTGGGTATTGTGGGGATTCATATGGATGACTACTTCCCTGGTGGGTATCTTCGTTTTGATCATGATCGCGTAGTGGAAATTATTGAGAAACCAGCACCAGATACAGTGCCCAGCCAGTTTGTAAAACTGGTGTTTGATTATCTGAAATCACCACTCCGGCTTATTGCAGCACTTAATGAGGTGGGCCACGATCAGGATGACAGTTATGAGAAGGCGCTTTCAAAGCTCATAATCGAAACACCGCCTTTTTTTGTTCCTTATCGGGGAATATGGAACAAACTGAAATATCCTCACTATATTCTTGCGGTGATGGATGTACTCAATACCTTGAAATTGCCGCAACAGCCCGTTATTCATACATCAGCACAGGTCAGTCCGCGCGCTACGGTTGAAGGTGCGAGCTCTATTGATGCGGGCGCTCGTATTCTAGAAGGAGCGATTGTTAAAGATAGTTATATCGGAAAAAATGTGGTGGTAGGCAACCATACGTTGGTTCGCAATTCGAATATTGAAGAGGCTTCGGTGATTGGTTTTGGCACTGAGGTGGCACGAAGCTATATCGGCCCTCATACTATGACCCATCACGCATTCATTGGCGATTCGGTGCTGGAAGGACACTCGAATGTGAGTTATGGAACGTGCCTGACCAATATGCGTATGGATGGTGCTGATATTGGGGTGAAGTTATTGAATCAGCAGACACTGGAAACTGGCAGACGTAAGCTGGGGGCGTTGGTTGCGCGTGATGTGTTTTTTGGTGCGCAAAGTCTGACGTTACCAGGAGTGACCATAGGAGCAGGAGCAAAAATCTATCCCTCGACCATTGTGCATACCTCATTACCAGCCGGAAGCACGATTAAGTCCTATCAGAAGCAAGAAGCGTCCTCTTAAAGTCAGCGAGTTTCTGCGGGTCATGCTGTAAACGAAACAGCCAGTCACTGAGCATTTTCCCCCAAAAGGTTTCAGAGGAAACCACATCAAGAAATTCTTCAAACGAATATGACTGCACCTGTATTTTTTCTCCCGGATCCAAGTGTGGTTCAGCTTCTTTCACGCAATTGCGTGCCACAAAAAGGTAGGTGATCCAATCAATTTTTCCGTCAAATTCAAATGTTCTTATCAGTTCCCAATCACTTGATACCATCCCGGCCTCTTCATGCAACTCGCGCTTGGCAGTTGCGAGCGGCTCCTCTCCCTCTTCTTGGCGTCCTCCTAAAAATGAATGCCGGAGTGGTTTACCTGGCTGTTCCTCGTAAGAAAGCAATATGGTATTTCCTACGGTAGGAATGATCTGAATGGTTGACGGACGTCTGAGTGCCTCAAAAGTAGCGAAGCTGCCGTCATACAGTTCCTGTTCCCATTGGTATACATCAAAAATGGTCCCCTTGAACACACGCGTTGCCTTGGCAGGAATTTTCATACAGAAGTTAATACAGCAATCCCAATAATCCGCCCATGAGGGTCAGTGAAACAGCCGGGTAGCCAAAATCGATCAGCCAGGCTCTCAGTGGACGCTGTAAGAATAGATAATGCGGGAGGGCAGTAAGAAGAACTATCCCAAACCCCAAGATAAATCCGGTAAATGCACCATTTATAAAACCGGGGTCGGTAACGCCATAGATAAGCCGCTGCAATACTGCCGCTACCATTAGACCCGCCACAAAGCAGGCGCCGTATATGCGCATCATTTGGCTGGGTTTGGTTTTTTTCATGTCTTTTTCAGTTAATCCATATAGCCGCATCCAGGGCTTCATAAACAGAGGGGGTGAAAACCATAGGTATCCGACAATCATATTGAGGATGGCAGCAAGTAGAACGGCTAGGTATTCCATGTAATTCTTAGTAGTATAATAGGTAGGCTTATCTATGACAACTGATCGCAAAAAAATACGGGTATGTCTCCTATTTGGAGGGCGCAGTGGTGAACACGAAGTGTCGCTCCAGTCGGCAAAATCAATATACGAGGCACTCGATACATCAAAGTATGAGGTTAAGTTGGTCGGTATTGATAAGCAGGGCCACTGGTTGCCACTGAATGAATCTCACTATTTACTGCACGAAACCAATCCCAAACGTATCTCACTTAATGCTGCTGCTGTGCAGCAGAAACAGACGCTCTTTAAACCCAATGAACCAACGAAGGTGACAGGCGTTGATGTAATTTTTCCGGTGATGCATGGCACGTTTGGTGAGGATGGATCGATACAGGGCATGTTGGAGCTGATGCAAGTTGCGTATGTAGGAGCAGGAGTATTGGGTTCGGCAGTGGGTATGGATAAAGATGTCATGAAGCGTCTACTGCATGAGACAGGCATTCCGATTGCCCGCTATATCACCATTCGGCAGCATGAGCCTTTCCAAGGAAGGACTGAAATTATCGTGCAGCAACTGGGCTTGCCGCTGTTTGTTAAGCCGGCCAATCTGGGATCATCAGTCGGAATCACGAAAGTACACACGCAGGACGAGCTTGTGCCGGCGCTTGAAAGCGCATTCCAGTTCGACACCAAGGTATTGGTTGAAGAATTCATTGATGGTCGAGAGATTGAATGTTCGGTATTGGGTAATGAGAATCCTATAGCATCAGTTCCCGGCGAAATAATCCCCTCACATGAATTTTATTCCTACGAAGCAAAGTATATCGACGAGCATGGCGCGGCCCTGCGTATTCCGGCACAGCTGAGCAAAGCCCAGATACAAAAGATACAGACGATGGCGATACAAGCGTTTAAGGCACTTGAATGCGAAGGTATGGCGCGGGTTGATTTTTTCTTAACCAAGGCAGGCAGGCTGTCTGTCAATGAGATCAATACCATTCCGGGTTTTACCAACATCAGTATGTACCCCAAACTGTGGGAAGCGTCAGGTATCTCGTATGCGGAGTTGCTCGATACACTGATTCAACTTGCTCTTGAACGGAAAAACAAAAAGGATCGCTTAGTCCGTAGCTATTCGTGATAA
The DNA here is from genome assembly GCA_024653645.1 of Candidatus Roizmanbacteria bacterium. Classification (GTDB taxonomy): domain Bacteria; phylum Patescibacteriota; class Microgenomatia; order UBA1406; family UBA1406; genus PFEE01. The sequence goes on from JANLHK010000060.1 coordinate 8,220, forward strand.
ATCTCCATTAAGGAATATCGGCTGTAACCCATGAATCTCATCGGTTATCGGTAACGTATCATCGGGTGTATGAAGGATATAGATTTTTTTATGGAGCGCAAATGCGAGAGCCATCTCCATCAGTACGTTGCCGCCAATGTACCCTTGAAACCCTTTTTTCTCGTAATTAGCTACAAGAATCGCATCGCTTTTTCTAATTTTGCTGAAATGTTGACGAATAAGCTGTGTCTTAGTGCGTGATAAGCGACTGTTTATAACAGGCGTCAGCACATGGATCCCTTGCCTTCTGAGGGTTGTGATGATGGGAGTGAGGCGCGCATAGCTACTGGCGCTGGCGCATAAGGTAATCGTTTTTTTCTTTGCCATGGATGCCTATGCTACAATTATAACCAAGATGATGCAATCTAAAGCTACGGATTTAATTCAAAAACATTGTGTGCCATGCGAAGGCGGGACTAAGCCGTTAACTCAAGAAGAAGCGGCACCGTACTTGCAGGCAGTTCCCCATTGGATAGTTGATGATGAAGGAAAAAAAATTAAACGAACATTTGTGTTTAAGGATTTTATGGAAGCGGTTGATTTTATTAACCGCATTGCAGCTGTTGCGCAGCAAGAAGGCCACCATCCCGACTTGAAACTTTTTAACTATAAAAAAGTTTCGGTAACACTATCGACTCATGCGATTAATGGCTTAAGCACCAACGATTTTATACTGGCTGCGAAAACCGATACGCTGGTATGACAACACGCAAAAAAATCACCTCTTTTATATACAACACATTTCGCAGCTACGGCATTGATATCCGTCGGGTTAAAGAAAATTTGTCGATGAGCGGGGAGCCATTTGAATACCAGGTTGGCAACTATGTTTTGCTGTTTCCTCCAGGTCATGCCCTCCCATCCATGCAGGAGCGCTCTCCTGAATATGGACACATGCTGACACGTCTGGCAGAAACACTGCAGAAGCAGAACGGAACCTATGCCGTTATTGATATTGGCGCCAATGTGGGTGACAGTGCGGCATATATTAAAACCGGCGCAGATGTACCGATCTACTGTATTGAAGGACATAAGCCGTATCTTGAGTACCTTACGCGCAACGTTATTCAGTGGAATAACGTTGAAGTGTTTCCTTCTTTTGTGAGCGATAAGCGTGGTATGGCCAATACTATGACCATTGAAGAAAACCAGGGCACGATTCGACTTATACAATCAAAAGGTTCGTATGTTGCATCATTTATCACCCTTGACCAGTTTGTGAATGAACACACACCGGCGCAAACAGCAAAGCTGCTTAAAATTGATACGGATGGGTACGACCTACGGGTTTTGACAGGAGGTATGCGGTATATAAAGAAAACTAAACCGGTCATATTTTTTGAATACGTAAAAATGTACTGGGAACGGCCCGAGGATGGGCTGTCAATGCTGAAGCGATTGCAGAAAATAGGTTATTTTGGAGCTCTTTTTTATGACTGCTTTGGCGAGCTTATCATGGCAACTAGTTTGGACGACGTTAATGTCGTTGAATCTCTGGATGATTATATTACCCGCGGCGAACCTGCTCTGGGGTATTATGATGTGTGCCTCTTTCACCAAAACGACCGTAGATTAGCAAAACAGTTTATTAATAACGAACGTGCCTACTACAAAAAAGCTCGGCGTACTGCTCGTAACTAACCATCTACGGTTGGGTTGCACCACCAAAACGTTTCTCACATATGAGAAGTATTTGAATAGAAAAAAGTTTGATGTTCATCGATTGGTATTAAATGAGCAAGGGTGGAATATGCAGGCGTTGCAGGATGTTATAGAACAGAAACAGATCTCGGTTGTGGTTACCAACAGCATTTATTATGAAACAGGAAAAAAATATGACGACGTGATTCACTGGCTGAAAACGTGTCAGCAAAACCATATCCGCGTCATTGATATTACTCATTTTAGTAAGGTAGACAGGACGGTTGACGCCTTACTAGATGCACGATTATTTGTTTCATCAGTCTGTCGCTTAGCCTATCTGTATAGGCTGAAACAATCAGGTCAGAGTTTGGAGTATATAGAAAAATTTTACGTGCTGTATAACCCGCTTGATACCAAAAAACTGGATGATTTTGTCATTGGTAAAAACCAGAAATTGGCACTGCGAAAAAAATTAGGCATTCCTCATAATGCATTTATTATTGGTCGGTTTGGAAGGGGTGACGCCGATAAGTGGGATGATAGGTTGGTGCGCACATTACCACTTCTATTACAGAAGAACAAAAACTTTTTTATCCTGTTGCAAGCTAAACCTGACGCATATAATCCACAAATTTTCACTCGTTTTTCACATAACATTCTTAGCTTGCCGGAATCGAATAATGAGAAAGAGATTGCAGAACATATACAAATTTGTGATGTATTACTGCAAACCAGTCGTATTGGAGAATCGTTTGGATGCGCTATTGCCGAGGGCATGTACTATGGAAAGCCCATGGTAACCAGTTCTACTGATTTTCGCGCCCCTACTCCGTTTGAACGGGATAATGGGCAGTTGGAATTGGTAGAAGACACGATTAATGGATATGTATGCCATACTCCACAGGACTCGGCACAGGCAATAATGAAATTAACAACTGAAAAAACATATAATCGTATCAGTAGAGCAAATGCGGAAAAAGCAAGGTCATGGTTTGATGCGGATCAGCTTACTGAGCGGTTAGAAAATTATATACGAGGCAAGACTAACTCTCCAACGCATTCTCTATCCATAGAGGACTATATAAAACGCGTAAAGCCTGAATCCCAACTCTATCTACTGTCGTTGTGGGCTGAACATTTTGGCAGGAAAGTTAAGCGAAAGCTGGGTTTTGTGTGATAGAATAACAACACTTGCCCGGTAGTTTAAAGGTAGAACACCGCGCTCTGGACGCGGGGGTCGGGGTTCGAGTCCCTGCTGGGCAGCTCGAAGTGAGCAACGCAAACGTAGAAGATTCCGAGTGTAACGATGGGCGTAGATCAGCAACGATAAGATTGCTGATACCTAGCGCTATATACACCTTGTTTACTTCACTTTTAGTTTGAGAGTGTTTGATGAATTTTTAACATAAGATTTTTAAGTGAGATATCTGATTTAAGAATATACTCAACAACTCCAAGATTTTTTCCCATAACTACATCGTCTTTCTCTCTCAAATTACTCACAATAATGACTGGTACTTTACTATCGTATTTCACCCGTATCTTTTCGAGTACATCAAAGCCGCTTTCACCCGGCATGATAATGTCCAGTAAGATCAGATCGGGCTTCTTTTCTTTAAACTTCTGTAAAGCTTCTTGACTATTTTTTGCCAGAATACTTTTATATCCCGCCTTAGTTAATGTATCAATCAAGACCTTCTGTATCGCGCTTTCATCTTCCACTATGAGAATCTTTTTTATCATAGATTAGCTGGTTGCTGTAACTGGTAATAAAGTAAGCGCTTGTGGTTTTTCGTTAGTATTAATAAGAAATGCTTTAGGAAACACGGGCCACAGCCAATAACACATAGTACCTGTCCAAAAGAAGTTCACTAGTAAGAAACTCGTTAGTCCGTGGTTCACTAAATTATAGAAAAGCCCAACAACGCCAACAAGTATCGTTATAAATTGAGGTAAGATTAAAAGGATATTTTTTTTGGGACTTACTCCTTTTTTTGTAACTATATAGGTAGGCTTAACATACAGCAAGGCTTTTATAGTAGAAAGAAAAAATACTGGGAAGAGGCTGGTCCACATTCGGGAGTTTGCTGACCCCTTACCTAAGTCGTAATATACTTTCATGGTAAGAAAAAAAGAGGGTAACCGTAAAACAAGGTACCAAATCCCAACGGTTAGTATGGGTGTGTTGGTGTATAGGGAGTAAAAATTTATTAGATATAGGCTGGGAATTACTAGTGCGCTTATTAAGTAGATATATCCCGTTTCAAAATAGAGAATTTTTTGTCTAAAAGAAAGCGTAGAGTCCCATAATGATTGTTTCCAAAAAAACATTCGTAATGTATCAAGCGCCCACGTTCCTCTTTGTTTATAGATAGTCTTTAAGTCTATGGGAGCTTCTCCTTTGGTGTATGCTTGGCTAATATAGATGCTTTTATACCCATGTTGATTTAAGACGTATGAAGTGTATAGATCCTCAACGATATTCCATTCTTGAAAACCCTGTATTTCATCAAGAGCTGACCGCCGATAAATAACTCCCGATCCGCAGCTTATTGCCGATTCATACGCATTCTTTCCTGGTTGCATATGTCCATAAAAAAGATGGTCGTGGTTAAAGTCACCCTCTGGTACGTCAAACATTTGCCGGGTTGCCACAATAGCCACTTTATCATTTTTGAAGTGCCCGAGCAGATCATCAAGGATATTATTGGCAACCCACTGGTCCGCATCAAGGGTAAGAATAAAATTACCAAACGATTTGGAAAACGCATAGTTAAGCGAAGCAGCTTTATATGCTTTCGTTTTTCTATCAGGCCGCACCAAGTAGGTTGCGTGGTATTTGCTACAGAGTTTCTTAACTTCCGCTCGGTCACTATCATCTATTACATAGATTCTTTTTTTAGAACTTATAATTTTAGAAGCAGATTTAATCGTACGCTCTAAAAGAGTAATAGGCTCATTTTTTGTGGGTATGAAAATATCTACCATTGCCCTCAGCGAATATGGACCTCCATGCAATTGATATCTTTTTTTTGAGTGGTTAATAACAAAGAGTACAAACATAAAAAAAATGGCAAACTCCAGTACGAAGAATACAGTGGCGATTAAAGTATCTACGATGATATAAAGCCACAGTATGTATACGATTCCTGTGAAAAGAGATGCAATTACATAAAAACTGTACTTTTTTTCCATAAGACTAGTATATAAGTGTGTTACTATTTTGTAACACACTTATACATAAGAAGCAACTCTCCTATAAGATCTCTATGTGTTACTAATTTGTAACATACATGCTACGATAGTGATACTTATGTATCGCAAGGGAATGAAAGGTCATACAAACAATATTGTTATTGGGCTCGGCGCATTAACCATTTTTGTACTGCTCGTCTTGATAAAAACTCCCTTCGTAAAAAAACTCCCTTATTTTCAGTACTCTCATAGAGAAATACTCATCGGAGTTTGGACAGAAGAATTTTGGAATAACCAAACCAAAACATTGGAAGTGCAAAAAATTAAGGAATTCGAGAAAAACATTAATAAAAAGGTTGCAATTGCTAACTACTTTAGAGGTTGGGATGAGATGGGTCATCCACAGGTAATTACAGAGCTCAATAGTATGCATAGTAATGGATGGACGCCTATGGTGAGTACTAATCCTTACTTCACCGAAAAATGCACTTCTAGTACGGATGATCTCTATGTCACTATTGCTAAGGGCAATTGTGATGTATTAATACGTAGTATTGCGAAGGTAATTAAAACATACGACAAGCCAATCTTTTTAAGATTTGCGTGGGAAATGAACATTGATAGTAATACCTGGAGCGTACAGTCTACCTATAGTAGTCCGGATGCATTTATCGCCGCGTGGAGACATATGCATGCCATTTTTACGGCTCAAAAAGTAAAAAACGTCAAGTGGGTATTTTCAGTAAATGTCGAAAGCCCCAGCACCATTCCTATTGAATTACTCTATCCGGGAGATGCCTATGTCGATTGGACAGGAATAGACGGATACAATTACGGAACTACACAGAGTTGGAGTCATTGGTCGTCTTTTGACGAGGTCTTTCGCCCCACGTATGAACATATGCTGGCGATTGCCCCCAACAAACCGTTGATGATATCAGAATTTAATTCTGTAGCACAAGGAGGGAGTAAGTCTGAGTGGTTTGCGGATGCTTTAGATGTTCAAATTCCCAACCACTATCCCAAAATAAAAGCAATCATTTTTTTTAATGAGAACAAAACCATAACTGAGGGCGTTGATTGGCGCATTGAGAATTCACGCTCCGTTATAAACACGGTAAGAAAAAGCTTAGATAATTCGATTTACACTTCAAAATGAGTACGTCCGAAAAATATACCTTTAGATTTTTAGTTATAGTGGGTACAATTTTAATGCTGAGATATTTTATTTGGTGGATTTTGCCGCAACACATTCCTCATAATTTTTATTATATACACAATCCCATAGTCCCATTAGTAAATGTCATTTTATTTGGAGTCGTTACTTTTATAGTTTTTATTAATCTCATAATAAAACTGGGCAATTGGATTATTATTTGGCGGATTTCTAAGCCCATTTTCCACGTTCCAGAAAAAAGAAAAAGAGTCGCTTTTCTGACTTGTTTCGTTCCGGGAGATGAGCCACTGGATATGCTTGAAAAAACCTTACGAGCAATGAAAGTTGTTGACTATCCACACGATAATTGGGTACTGGATGAAGGAAACGATAGTGCTGTGAAAGATCTCTGTAAAAGATTAGATATTGAGTACTTTAGTAGAAATGGGATAAGTAAGTATAACGATTCAAAAGGAAAGTTTCGCGCAAAAACAAAAGCAGGAAATCTTAACGCTTGGAGAAGTAATCATGAATATAAGTATGACTATGTTGCGCAGATTGATATGGACCACATTCCGACAAGAGAATATCTGACCAGAACATTGGGTTATTTTGTAGACCCAACTGTGGGATTTGTAGGGATGCCGCAGATTTACAATAATAAAGAAAACTGGATAGCAAAAGGAGCGGCTGAACAAAGTTATTATTTCTACGGTCCTATTATGAAAGGACTACAAGGACTCGGCATTCCCCTGCTCATGGGAACCAGTCATGTGTATCGTGTAGAAGCAATGTTACATATTGATGGATATACCGCTTCAATAACGGAAGATCATCTCACAGGACTTACTTTTCATGCTAACGGATGGAAGAGTATTTACGTTGATGAAATACTCGCAGAAGGTAACGGCCCGTTAACATGGGTTGACTACTTTAATCAGCAGCTCAGGTGGAGCTATGGTTTGTTTGAAATACTATTTACTCACTCACCTAAACTATTCCCCAAAATGGATATAAAAAGCCGTATTGTTTACTCTTTTCTACAGCTGTTTTATTTCTCAGGAGTCGCAATGACTTTAGGAATAGTATTAATTATAATTTATCTCGCTTTCGGTATTAATCCGACCAATATGAAAATTTCTGACTGGGCCTATTATGGTATTCCTCCGTTTGTTATAGGCGAGCTTATTATGCTATTTACACACCGTTTTAGAATTAGTCCTAAAACCGAACCACAATATGGTGCCTATGGTATGTTACTGACACAGGGAGCAAACATCATCTACTGTATTGCTTTTATAAAATTTATTTTTCGAAAGAAGCTTACTTACATGGTTACCAAAAAAAACATTGATTCCATGGCAAAGCCCGTACCCCTTACTACATTCACTATCCATATTTCACTAGCCTTAATAACCGTTATAGCAATAGTAGCAAGCTATTATTATAACCATAATTCGCTTATTTT
>JANLHK010000084.1 GCA_024653645.1 Candidatus Roizmanbacteria bacterium
TGATTCGACGAAATACGTTGTTTCAAATACACTTACCAAACACGAATGGAAAAATTCTGTTTTTATAGGGGGTGATGACGTGGTTGGCGACATTAAAAAACTCAAAGAGAAGGCCCGTCCCGATCTGCAAGTTCATGGCAGCAGCAACCTTATTCAAACGTTATTGAAGCATGATTTGGTGGATGAGCTATGGCTTAAGATATTTCCCATTACTCTCGGCTCAGGCAAGCGCTTATTTGCCGAAGGTACCATTCCCGCGGCATTCAAACTGACGGATAGCAAAATTTCACCAAACGGAGTTATCATTGCCAATTACGAGCGTGCAGGAGCAGTGAAAACGGGATCGTTTTAATACCACCATTATTTGCTATACTATTTCTTTAGTATGAGCAAAGACAGGGAAAACTGTGAAGAGAGTTGTATCTTTTTTAAAGCTTTGAGAGAGGAAGATCAACCTTTTAATAGATTCGCTCGGCAGGAGACCATGAGGGGAAGAGATGTTCCCGGCTCGCTCGCTTGTATGTGCGGAGCCTGTATTCATTTGATGAGAAACTATGATGCTCTTGATGCATTGATTGAATTGTCTTCTCAACGGGCAAAATCTCATACCATTGCTCCATAACTACTGGTAAACCATATCCTATAGTTTTGATTTTTGTACTTCCAAACGGTACAATAGGGAGATGTCACTCGAAAATAAGCCATCCTTTATGGGAAACATGATACGCCATATTAATGATGGCGATATTGATATCGCTACCATACAACGTGGCGCAAAACAGTTAGTAAGACAAATTGCTACTGCACACTCCGAAGAAGCCTCGTTAGCCGGTCCCACCGTGCTTAATGATTTCCTTAGCCACGAGGGACTGACGATGGCTTCCTACCAGTTGGCGGGATTCTTTCCTTTGTGGGCACGTCATGCCATGGACATTCGACTATTTATGTTTCCCGAGTCTTTTAGGCTTAATGTGCACATGGCGGATCATCCAACCGATACCGAAAAATTTCTCATAACTCACCCTCAGGCAGTAGCAGCATTTCATGGTCCTACCTATTCAGATAGGAATGAAACCATACGTGCCGTTAATAATGGCTTTTATTATAAGGGAGCTGTTCAGGTACCGTTTATGGAAACCGATCCTCCCGGTGAGCGCAGAGGGGCCATTATACTGCACGAAAATGGCGATGTAGAGCTTGCTGACGATAGACGAAAATGGGATGCGTTATCAAATCCATCAGGGATACAGACCATAAGCGGAACGTCGGATTTTATACGAAGCACTGATACCGTTGTTGAGCTAAAACGAGATAAAAGACCACGACATGCCACTTCATTTTTAATTCAAGGAACGGCTGGAAAAAGAATAATGTACTGCCCCTTATATAGCCCTATTTCACGACCAACGGTTCTGCGTTTGCTCCAAACATTTGAGGCAGATTTTGGGTTGGGGGAATGCATTGGGGTTGAGCTTGAATATAATGGAGCCACTAACTATATAAAAGAGGGTGGAAATCCTAATACCATTTATGCCTATCCCGGCCATGTCAGCTACAAACGCCTCGATCACTACTACTTCACAAAGAATGAATATACATAAGTAGTAGGATAGAATAGCTCTATGTCCCAAAAAACCTGGATTATGATAGGACTAATCGTAGGGTCGATTGGTGGTTCGTACATCCCAGTGGTATGGGGAGGATCACTTTTTTCGTATACTTCAGTAATATGGAGTGCTGTGGGCAGCCTAGCCGGTATATATCTAGCCTATAGACTTACCTCGTAGTAAAGTTTTTTCCCTCGGTGTATACTAGTACTGCATGAATAAATCCATCTTTGGATTGATTCTGATAGTGATCATTGCTCTTATGCTTCTGGTGAGTTATCTGCTCAAATCTCGCCCTACCCCTCTTGAATCGAATCAGGAAGTAGAACAGCCCAAGGTAAGTCTCTTTGAAAACATAACTAATATGTGCAAGATTTTCCCCCTTGAGGAAGTTAATAAGCTCACTGGGAAGACATTTACCAAAACCCAGTCCTTTCACAGTAATGATGGTAAAACCTATAATTGCGAGTATTTCTTAGATAACCACTTTATCATTATTGATCTGGGCTTATATGATGTATCGGATCAAAAAAAAGGGTATGCCTATCTCGATCGAACCATATCAACTGACTCGCGTATTCAAATTGAACACTTTATGGTACACAGCGGAAAAAACCCTGAGGAAATTATTGATATCTATCTGGTACTCGGTACAAACAGCTTCGTACGAATAGGCAAAAGCTCTGCGCAGGTAATGAGCAATGATGAGCTGATTAATCTCGCGCAGCATATGACTGCTATACTGCAAGGGACAGAAGCCTATAAAGTGCCGCAGATAAGTAATAAAAAAACAAGGACACCAACATCAGATGACGGGGTACCACTGCCCAGTGCACAATCCATAGGCCGTACCTTCCTGGAGCTCATCGGCGAGAAGGACATAGATAGGGCGCTCTCAATGATGTCTGCTGATATGCTCGGTGATGAAGCGCAGCAGCAGGCATGGGGAGTGCAGTTTAATGCCTTTGAATCCTTCGTGGTTACCTCAATGCAAGACTCTCTTAAAGAAACCTGGACCAGTGATACGCAACAGTTTAAGGCCGTCATAGAAGTAACCATGAAGCCTGATGCTATTGAAGCACCCATACCCAACTACGGATGGGACAATGGTGAAAATATCCGCTGGATAGTTATGAAAAAAATAAACGGTCGGTGGAACGTGGACGCAATTGCGACCGGCCCGTAAGCATTTACGCGGTATACTATACTCACTAACTGTATGAGCATCTTACGTAACTCGGTTCAGCAATACCGGAATAACTATAAAATAACCCAGGAGGAATTGGCTCACGCCATTGGCGTTACGCGTCAAACCATTATTGCTATTGAAAAGGGAAACTATACCCCTTCGGTACTGCTAGCGCTTAAGATAGCATCATATTTTAAAACCAGAGTTGATAAATTGTTTACAATACATTCCTGATATGCTTATCGAAATAATAAGTGCTACCGCCATTCTGGGGATAGCTGTGCTGTTTCTTAATCCCGGTAACCTCAGTATGCCCGACAGTATGCAATCCATGCTTATTCTGGGCATTATTGTTGCATTTCTTACCTTTGCCGCTTATATTTTTCGAGAAAAATCATCAGATGAGCGGGAATCCCTGCATATATTAAGTGCCGGCCGCATATCCTATTTAGTAGGAGTCGGAACGCTTATTGGCGGTATTATTATGCAGGCGCTGCGCCACGAAATTGACCCCTGGTTGGTTATCGCACTCTGTGCTATGGTATTTTCAAAACTTATCTCACGCATCTATTCTCACTTCAAAATGTAAAGTCGGCTTGACATTCTTTTTTTATTCTTTACTATGTATTTAGAATGGGAGATGAAATAAACAAATGAAAATAGCATTTACTATAGTCATTATTGCAGTACTGGGCATGACGGGGTACTTTTTGATGAATAAAAATGAATCAAATACCATGGTAAAGGAAGATACTGCCATGATGCAAAACGATGAAAAGAAGACTGATGAAAAAATGGCTCAAGAGGAAGATGCCATGATGGAAGAGGATACCATGATGGGCGATTCGCGTTATGTTACCTATACTATGAAAGCTTTTAACACGACAAACAATACTAAACGAGTACTGTTTTTTTACGCTAATTGGTGCCCAACCTGCATACCGGCAGATAAAAACTTTCAGGATAATAAGGAGCAAATTCCTGAAAATGTCACCCTTATACGGGTAAACTATAATGACCCAGAAACCGATCAGGATGAGAAGGATTTGGCTGAAAAGTACAACATTACCTATCAACATACTTTTGTACAAATTGATACCGAGGGTAATGAGGTTGCTCAGTGGAACGGTGGGCAAATAGAAGAGTTATTAGCCATGATTAAGTAATATGATGTTACTGATTGCCTTTGCATTCATGGCGGGAGTAGTTACCATACTCTCGCCATGTATCTTGCCCATACTTCCTATTATTTTGTCTTCTTCGGTTGATACCACCGGCAAGCAAAGACCGTTGGGAGTAGTAACCGGCTTTGTGTTGAGCTTTACTTTTTTTACGCTATTTTTGTCAACACTGGTACGGTTAATTGGCATTCCTGCTGATTCAATGCGCCTCGTGTCGATCGTGGTTTTGATGGTATTTGGTATGACCCTGTTTATTCCCAGAATGCAGGTCATGATGGAGCGGCTCATGGGGTTCTTTGTCCGCTTTGCTCCCAGCGCGAGAACGAAACACGGATTTTGGGGAGGATTTGTTATCGGCTTATCACTGGGCTTACTGTGGACTCCCTGTGTGGGGCCCATACTGGCGTCGGTTATTACCCTAGCCATTTCAGGAACCGTTACCGGCCAAGCCATTATTATCACGCTTGCGTATTCACTGGGTACCGCCATACCCATGTTTCTCATTATCACCTCAGGTTCAACTGCTCTACAAAAAATACCCTGGCTGGTTTCACGTGCTTCAGCTATTCAAAAAGCATTTGGTGTTGTGATGGTTATTACCGCTATTGGGATATTATTTAATGTAGACCGGCAGTTTCAAACATACATACTGCAAACGTTTCCCCAGTACGGCGTTGGGTTAACTCAGTTTGAAAATAGCCCTGCGGTTAAAGAAAAACTTACCCTACCAGCTCAGACAGGGTATCCCCCAGCGCCAGAAATAATTCCAGGAGGGAAGTGGTTTAATAGTAAACCCCTCACTCTGGCACAGCTAAAAGGAAAAGTAGTACTGGTTGATTTCTGGACCTACAGTTGCATTAATTGTATTCGCACCTTGCCGTATTTGCGCACCTGGTGGGAAAAATATAACGATAACGGATTGGTTATTATCGGTGTCCATTCACCCGAATTCGAATTTGAAAAAGATGCAGATAATGTAGAGCAGGCCATTACAGACTTTAAGATTACCTATCCCGTTGTTCAGGATAACGATTTTGCTACTTGGAGGGCCTATCAAAACAATTATTGGCCTGCAAAATACCTTATTGATACCGAAGGAAAAATTCGCTACACCCACTTTGGTGAAGGGGAGTACGATGAGACAGAACGGGTGATACAGGAACTGCTCAAAGAGACCGGTTCGCAAAAGCTCGAAACGACGGTTGATAACAACACCTATGAAATACAATCCAGAACACCTGAATTGTATATAGGGTATGGCCGCAGCGAATATTTTGCTTCACCTGAACCTATTGCGCCCGATACGGCATTTAACTATTCGTCGCCTTCAGATGTTCCCTATAACCATTTTTCATTTGAGGGAACCTGGACGATCACCAAGGAGTATGCACAAGCCAGTAAGGATGCGCGGTTATTCTTGCATTTTGAGGCACAAAAAGTGTTTTTAGTGATGCGGTCAAAGGGAGAACCTACTCAGGTGGAGGTATATGTGGATGATAAAAAACAGGATAGCATAATCGTTTCCACTGATAAATTGTATCAGCTTATATCGCTACCAACTCCAGGAACGCATATCTTGCGGCTTGAATTTAATAATGCGAATGCACAGCTATTTGCCTTTACGTTTGGCTAAGAGTGGTGTCAGTAAGACCAACAACAAAAACACTCCCCATACTCTTCCTTGAAAAATATTATAGTCTGCCAGCAACCGTTCCCATGAAACGCCATCAACATAATGACCAAAACTAAATTC
>JANLHK010000085.1 GCA_024653645.1 Candidatus Roizmanbacteria bacterium
ATCGAGGAAAAAGAAGTGGCATTCAATGAGGGTGATCTTGATTGGCAATTTTATCGGGCCGGCGGCCACGGAGGGCAAAACGTCAACAAAGTGGCAACCGCGGTACGCTTAACCCACAAGCCAACGGGCATTGTGGTCACCTGCCAACAAGAACGATCACAGCAACAAAACCGCTTGTTTGCCCTGCAGCTCCTTCGGGCAAAACTGTGGCAAAAACAGGAAGAAGTGGTGCACAGTGCACAGCAGTCGTTTAAAAAAACCGCCATGGCAAGCTGGGGTACGCAAATCCGCTCCTACGTGCTGCATCCCTACCGTTTGGTAAAAGACTTACGTACCGATTATGAAAGCAGCAACCCCGATGACGTGCTCGGCGGTAACCTCGATGATTTTATCACTGCCTATTTGCTAAAAAATATATAAACGTTTACAATTAACCGTATGTTACATCAATTTGATGGTCAACCTTCCAACAATAACAGAATGAGTTCACGATCTAATAATCTCCCCCTTATCATTGCTGTTATTCTCGCTTTGGTATTGGGGACCACAACCGGCTATATCGTTAAAACACGTTTTGCCAATGCCGTTCCTATGATGCAGAACAGCGATGGCACCGGTGGTGCAGCATCACAGGCGCTTGGAACCAAAAATACTAAGTTATTTCCAGACGACGCAACCGGTATCGTGCGTAAAGGCGGCGTAGACGATGAGGGCACGCATCATTTGGAGCGAAAAGGTGGCCCATCGCAAAACGTGTACCTTACTTCTTCCTCAGTTGATTTAACGAAACTGGTGGGAAAGACCGTCACGGTCTGGGGAAAAACGTATGCTGCAGAAAAAGCCGGATGGCTTATGGATGTGGGGTACGTCGAAGTGCAGTAAATGATTATTCTTGATCACGTCACTAAACAATACGGAGCGGGTTCATTCTCGCTGCAGGACTCCAGTTTTACCGTACAGGATGGTGAATTTGTCTTTATCATCGGTCCCTCAGGCGCCGGTAAAACGACCCTCTTGCGTTTTATTTTGCGCGAGCTATTGCCCGACACCGGTACCGTGACCGTTGATGGCGAAGTCATCTCCGATCCCAAATTCAAAAAAACTGAGGAACTACGCAAAAAAATTGGTGCGATATTTCAGAACTTCAAAATCATCCAGGAAAAACGGGTCATAGAAAATATTGCCGTGAGTCTTGAAATTCTGGGAACCCAAAACATTCATGAGGAGGCGATGAATGCGCTATCACTGGTAGGTATTGCGGACAAAGCCCTGTTTTTTCCGCTTCAGCTTTCTGCCGGTGAATTGCAGCGTCTTGCGATAGCCCGCGCCATTGCCGGGGGCCGAAATATTATTCTGGCTGACGAGCCAACCGGGAACGTGGATCCCGTGACCTCATGGGAAATCGTAAAGCTATTTAAAAAAATTCATACCGACAACCGCACGATTCTGTTTGCCACCCACAGCGCGGATATAGTGAACGCGCTTAAAAAACGGGTGATTGTTATGAAACAAGGAAAGCTCATTAAAGACTTAAAGAAAGCCGGATATAATTTGGACATAACGCCATAATGAAAGCAGGATTGTTGGGATCAATGCGCCGTACGCCGTACCAAACCATTGGGGTCGTGCTATCGTTGAGCATTAGCTTTACAGTGCTCTTCATTTTTGTGAGCGCTATCCTCTTTTTAACCAAGCTGTCCGACTATATTAAAACCCAGCCGCAGGTATCCGTATATTTCAGTAAGGCTACGCCCCAATCAGAAATATATAAACTGAGGCAGGAGTTGATGTCTACCCAAAAAGTACGTGACGTCAAGTATATTTCCCAGGAACAGGCACTCGTGTTTTACAAGCAAATCACCCGCAACGAGCCTATTTTGCAGGAAATGGCCACCAAAGAATCCCTGCCCGCCTCGCTTGAGGTGTACGCACTGCAACCCGAATATCTAGAGGAACTCGCAGCCTATGCCAAAAAAAATCCAGGAGTTGAAAGTGTCGAGTTTCAGCAGGATGTGGTCAACAACCTCATCAAGGTAACCAACGGTATTACCTATGGCGCCACCTTGTTTTTAACGGCACAATTTTTAATCGTCTTCTTCTTGGTATTTATGACCAGCACGTTCAAGATTATGCGCCGCAAAGATGAGATTGAAATTCTTCGTTTGCTGGGTGCCTCACGCATGTTTATCACCAAACCGCTGATGCAGGAGGGCTTCTTAATGAATCTGTTAAGCGTTATGGTAAGCGTAGTACTCGTCACCAGTGGTTTCTTTGCGCTATCAGGATTCCTCAGTGCATTCCTATTTGGCATTCCCAACCTGACTTTAGTAGAACTCGGGCCGATTGCCGTTAATGTATGGCCGATAAACATATACTATCTAGGCCTTATGACGCTCGTTACGCTTATCGTTGGAAATATTGTCACCACTCT
>JANLHK010000087.1 GCA_024653645.1 Candidatus Roizmanbacteria bacterium
CCATGCCATCTCAAGCCCGATAGCCGTTAATTGGTTGGCAATCATCTTGAAACTTAGTATCGGATGAGACAGTAGCGTCGTGATGGCATGATTATATGATGGCACGTTATATAGTTTATCGGCGCTCGGTATCAGCAGGCCCAACAGCAGATTCGATACCGCAAGCCATACCAAACTCCCGCCCAAATACCACAAAAGCTGGGAGCGAATGGGTTTATGACGACGCCACACCATAATCCAGGTAATAAGCGCCAGGGCAAATGAAACCGGTACCACAATACCAAACGAACGGATACTACCGATAAAGCTTAAGAACACACCGCTGACGAGTGACGACAATATAATGTTGCGTCGTGTTTTCAGATCGTTATCAACGATGCAGTGGATGGTGATAATAAACAGCAGCAAACTAAAGGTATAGATCGTTTCCGACATGATATTGCTCGAGTACACCACGAGTGGCATAAAAAAAACCAACAATACTGCCGGCGCC
Source organism: Candidatus Roizmanbacteria bacterium (assembly GCA_024653645.1). Classification (GTDB taxonomy): domain Bacteria; phylum Patescibacteriota; class Microgenomatia; order UBA1406; family UBA1406; genus PFEE01. Next base: position 494 of record JANLHK010000087.1, read on the forward strand.
AATTTTTTGGTATACCAATAGGCAATAACCGGAATTGATGACGAAAGCATCATGGTAAAAATGAGTGCAGCACGATACTGCGCAATAGGATTACTGATAAAGCCCACCACCGCAGCCAATACAATGGACCAGCCCGGTGGATAAATCTGGTTTTCAAGCGTGAGATGGGTTATAAATGATCCGCGCAGGATCTGTCGGGCGGTATCCAGATAAATGTACTCGTCGTAGATAACCCAAGGAAGACGAACAAACGAATACAGGAGATACCGGAACAGGAAAGCGGCAGCAAATAAGGCAATACTAATTCCTATCTGGCTGCGATAACGCTGCATGAAGTATAGTATAGAGAAAAAATAAAGAATATGCTGATAAAATCAGCGTGATGCTCTGAGCTTACTGTCCCTTGATGTGCGTCGTAAAATGCTGTATCAAACGGTCAAGCGCGCGTAGTCGTCCAGGGCCTAAATAGCGAACATTGTCCAATAAATACTGGCCGCCGCCCGGCTGTGATATGAGTTTCTGTGCTGTTTGTATATGGGTGGGCAAATCATGGGATGCCCTACGCATGTCTAAGTAGTCCTTCATGCAAGATGATTCCTGAGCATTGCCATGGGGATTGCCTAAAGCAGACAAATAGGTAAGCTCACCTATCTCCGGTAACGTGCGTAGTCTATACTGAAATCTTCCTACGCGCTTTGAGTCCATTTCTAGCAGTCCGCTGAACGCAAGATGCCGCAACCGCTCCTCTGGGGACAATACTTCGTTTTGTCGAACTCTCCAACCTGATGTTACCTTTGTTGGATTTTTATCAAGCTCATTAAGCAATCGAGCTTCTTCTATGGGGGTATGATGGTCGGAAAATAGTGGCAATATTCGGTGCGCTTCAACGTCCCTCCACAAAGTGAACCATTCGGGTAGAATACGTCCGCACGTTGCGTTGAGTATTTTTGGGTACATATCTTTCTCACGATCTACCGATATCAATCCTGGTGCTGGTAGGGTATTGGTGTTAACCCACCATACATACTCCGGCCAGGTAACGCCTAACTCATCTGCAGCGTGCTGCTGAACTGCCAAACGAGTTGGCACCAGGGCGGCACGTGCAAAAAGAAGTTCATTACGCTTTTTTATCATTTCTTGCAACTCTCTATCACCCAACGCTTGCTGCAGGGGAGTAGAATACGGATATTCAATGGTAAGTATGGTTGCTGGATCCTTTTCTTGTTCCAGTTGTCTTTTTCGCTTATCCCACTCTTCTGTGTATGGGAAAGGGCCAAAAGGTAATTCAGCAGCAACATAATCAAAATCGCGGTTGGTAACAAAAGGGCTTTCGGCTTTTTGAAGACTATCACGATACTCCTGTTCAGCGGTTACCAAATCGCGAAGATTAGGGGATTTCTGTACGGTTGTTTCTAATTCATGCATACCCTCAGGCATAGAATTACTATATACAACACTACTAAAATGTCAAATTGACATTAAACGACATTTTTATAGTATATAGGTATGACACTCAAGGAAGCGATTATTCGATTTTTAGAGTACTGCGAGTTAGACAAAAATCTTTCACAAACCACCATCCGCATGTATTCCTATTACCTTAATTTCTTTGCTACCTGGGCAGGGAACTCTGCCGTTGAAGCAGCAGAGGACATACTGAAACTCAATGACGAACACGTCCGTAAATTCCGGCTTTTTTTGGCCCAGCAGTATGTTAATCCGCATAAAGGCGCCTTAAAGCGCCAATCACAAAACTACTTTCTCATTGCGCTTCGTTCCCTCCTGCGCTACCTGGTACGGGAAGGGGTGGAGGTATTGTCGCCTGATAAAATCATGCTGGGCAAAACACGGGACCGCGAAATCCGCTATTTATCACCAGAAGACCTGGGGAAGTTGTTTGCCATTATTTCCGGACCTGGAATGGTAGTACTGCGCGACCGCGCCATGTTTGAGGTACTGTTTTCAACCGGCCTGCGGGTGGCCGAATTGTCTCGCTTAAATCGAGACCGCATTAATACCGAAACCGGAGAGTTTAGTGTTGTCGGTAAGGGCGGCCATATCCGTGTCGTGTTTTTATCAAAGCGTGCCATCGAATACTTAACCAAATATATAGCAACCCGCAAGGATACCTATCCGGCTGTGTTTATCAGCTACCGCGGCAAAAAAAGTGCGAACGGCGAACGGCGCCTGTCACCACGCCAGATTGAACGACTCATTGAGGGGTATCGTATTAAGGCCGGCATCACTGCTCATGTTACGCCTCACGTGCTACGCCACAGCTTTGCTACTGATTTGCTGACTCACGGAGCTGATTTGCGTAGCGTACAGGAACTCTTGGGTCACAAAAACATCGGCACCACCCAAATATACACCCACGTCACTAATCCTCGGTTGCGTGAAATCCATGAAAAGTATCACAGCGGAAACCAATGAAAGACCGACCCAGTAATTACGAACTTTCACAACCAATACAGGATAAACGCTTTACCTTAGTACCAAAACCAACCAAGGTGCTCAGCAACGCTGACAAAGCCCGTATCGCCTCCATTATTGGTGCCAGCGCCACCCTGCTGGGTTCAAGTCATGCTACGGTAGCTGAACCGGTTCACCTGGGTGCCGTTCCGGCTTTGCGTGCTGTTACCGATACTGCCGAGGTTTTTTTAAGACAACTTCCCGGAGAAAAGTATTACTACAAAACCGAAGAGGAGATATTTAAACAGCACCCTGGCCTTGAAGATGCGTATCACACCTCTATTGAGCACTGGATTAATCACTATCACATTACCGATCCACGGCTGGTTCAGGGATTAAAAGACGCTATATTCCGTGAAGCGTTTGATTCCGGTGATCGCGTCGGTGGTATTATGACGGGATTCACTGAAAGCCAGATTAAATCAACCATTAACGCCATTTTGCGACCATCTGAACCGATTGCGTCGCAAGGATTAATGAACACCAAGGCATATCGAATTACCAGAGAAATCTATAACCAGCTGCC
>JANLHK010000062.1 GCA_024653645.1 Candidatus Roizmanbacteria bacterium
TGTTGAACTACTTTCAATAACCACATCGGGATACAAAGCCAGATTGCTCACTACTCCATTGGCGGGTGCAACAATAGTTGATGAAACCTCCTGATAATCCCTCCAGGTTGCAGTAACCTGAGTTTGGGCTTTTACAATTTGGGCATCTGCATTTTTGTATTTAAGCTCGGCGGCGGCAAATTGCTTACGGGCTTTTTCAAGAGACTTATCGATCACTGCTTTTTCAGCCAGTGTATAATCCTCATGCGTATCGGGGTTAATGGCGTTAATATCCCGGTATTCAATATTGTCCTGCGCGTCATCAATAGCTTTTTGTGCCTCCCACATCTCAATGTCATATGCTGATTTATTCGCCTCGGCGGTTTTAGCGGCAACAAGCGCATCAACATATTTAGAATAGTAGTAGGCCTGTCGTTCGGTACCGTAATCATCGAGTGCAATATCTGCAATTTTGTCGCCTTTTTCAACCACGTCGCCATTGGTTACATATACGGCGGTTACTTCTCCTGACGCACCAGTAGTGATATTAGTGCTGTTGCCCGAAGATATTGTTCCCGACCCAGCAACCGAAAGCGTTAAAGTACCCTTGGCAGCCTTGGTGGTTTGGTACGAAACTTTTTTTTGCTGTAGCTGAGGTATATACACAACGCCAACGGCAATTACTGCGACTATGCACCCCAGTAGGATAACTTTTTTAATCAGAGATAATTGCAATAACCAACTCTGGGCTGTCCCGAATACCTTTTTCATAGTAAGGCCTACGATAATCCTGAATACTTAAAATAAGCTGAAAAACAATGACATTATGACAATGTTTGGGCGTAGAGATTACGCCTTACTTGCAGCATGGTAACCATACTTATTTGCATAATGGCTTCTGCAACCGGATATAAAGCGGTCATAATCGAATAAGTATCAAGTGATGCAAGGATAAGTAAGAAACGTACAGTATTAAGTGCAAAAAATGACACTGTTTCCGTATGTGGTTTAAACCACGCTTTTCTGATCGTAGGACCATAGGCGAGCAGGTCAGTCACGGTAATTAACACAACCGATAGCACTGGTTGTTTAGCTACTAACCAGAGGGATAATGAAACAATCGTCATTATCAAAAAGACCGTATCAAACCGAGTGATATCCCTATTCCCTTTCATCCGTAGACTCAAAAAAAACACGGTAAACACTAAAATAGAAGACATTAGTGTTGCAAAACAGCCAAAACCACCCTCTCCTTTAACCTGTAGCGCAAAAGCTATAAGTGTAATAAATCCAAATAGAAACCAGCTATAAATATGTGGCTTTGTTTTACCGTTAACTACGTCGCGAATATAGGAATAGTAACCAGCGATGGTTACTAAAATAGCTAGTAATCCTATAATTACTTTTATATTGAGCATGCCTTATTATACCTCGGGGTGCTTCTGGGAGATTGAATCTTAGTTCATTTTTTTTGGGTTTGGTAGTGGGAAAATGTTTCGATATCTGCGGGCACAAACCATCCGGTATAAAAGCGAGGATCAAATATTAACTGTGTGGCAAAAAAGTGATGAGTAAGAAACCCTTGCGGAGTCTGTTTGTTTGGCACTTTTCTTAAGCTGTAGTCTCCACCTAATAATTGTTCATCCATTCGTTCTGTTTTTTGCCATATTTCACGGAATAGTTCGTTGTCCATCAGTTTTTGGACAAGGTCGATATACCATTTTTCCCTAGTTCTTCTTTGTTGTTGAACCCTAAAACGAAACAAAATATAGGTAAGGTATTCTTTGGTAGGTAGTATCTCATTAGGGCTGTCACGTTGAATTTTTGGGTAGAGTATATTGAAGTGTACATCAAGCAAATTAGGGCAAGCTTCATCAATATACTTTCTTTCTTCAGGTGTAATTTGATACATAATAAACATGTTGTTATTCGAGTAAAAGATCTTCCAAGTAAAGTCAAACATTGACCCTGGATATTCCCATGTTTGCATCTGTTTCCTTACAAATGCAATAGCCTTATCTGTTTCTTGCTGATTGGGTATATAGCTTCCAGCAAGCAATAAGGAGTTTTTTTCTTCTTCCTTGAGTCTCATCGCTTTTGCAAGGCTTTCAATAAGCTCTCGCTTAGGTTTTTCAATTCGGCCTTGTTCTATGCGTGATAGCCGTGAAGGCTCTTTCCACCCCAGGGCAAAGGCAATGTC
>JANLHK010000091.1 GCA_024653645.1 Candidatus Roizmanbacteria bacterium
TTCGGCTTTCAAAAGAAGATATTGCGAATGAGCAAGAAATATTGGATAAAACAGAGACGCTTGATAAAAAAACAAACCACTGGCTGCAGTTGGGCGCAACCACACAACAGGCTGCATTGCTGACCAAGCACGCTGATAAAGCAATGCTCGTTACTGAAACGATAGCTTCGTTTGCGCATGGAACAACCATTGACCGAACGCTCTTTCAAAAACAGGTCATCAGTACGGTTATCAACATGGCATCAATAGTAAATACCACACCACAGCAATTGTATACAGCAACCATTGCCAAACTAATGCCAAAGGACTTTGATACGAGCACACTGAATATCCACATCGATACCGTGCTATCACAACAAGCAAAAGCAATGCAGGACTATAAAGCAGGAAATAAATCAGCGCTCAATGTGCTTTTGGGTGCTGTAATGAGAGAAACAAAAGGCCAGGCAGATGCTGGTGCGGTACGACAGGCATTGATTAAGAAGCTCTCATCGTAGACTCAAAGCCTCTTTCGTCAGCAGCCCTTTTTGCGCACCTACGTATGAGATGACCGATTGTGCATTGCGGGCGCCACGCTCCAAACATTCCGGTATCGTACGCCCATACAGATGCGCTGCAATATATCCTGAGGTAAATGCGTCACCTGCTCCCGTGGTATCAATGACCTTCTCCAGGCGCAGTGCCGGCTGATAAAAAATGTCTGATTTGGTATGGGCGTAGCTGCCAAACTCACCATCCGTAATAATGGTAACCGCCGAATCGTTCAGATACAACGCACGGTGGTAATTGATTTCATTGGGCAACAGCTCCGTAGGCTTAACACCCAACACGTCTCCCAGCTCATACCGATTCAAAAACACCAGTGTTGCCTTACTAAAGATTGAGGATAATGCCGAGAGGCCGCGGCGGCAATCCTTAACGCCAAAATTAAGGGCAACAGCATGTCCCGCTTCATGCACAACACCTACTAACCGTTCCCGTTCCTCAAGGGGTATTTCGGGCATATTGCCCAAAAAAAACAATCGACACTCCTTGAGAGCTGCTAATCGTTCAGGAGTTACGTCGAGGCGCAGGTCGTGTGAACGATGGGTAATAATGGTACGTTCTCCTTTGGCAGACAGTAATATGGTGGAAATGTTTGAAAAGTCAGCTTCCTGTTCAAGAAGGCCCAGGTCGATATGCTCCTGCGTCAACTGATCACGGATATACAGTGACAATCCTCCAATACCAACCTGCGACCACAGCGCCCCCTGTAGGCCCGCTCGTGTCGTGCCGATAATGACATTGGCCCCTCCCCCTCCCAGACTATCATGAAATTCCCCCGCCACATATTTACCTCCCAAGGCAAGAGCAAACCGGTCACGGTTAATAGTGAGTGAGTCGTCTCTGAAAAAAAGATCGAGAGTCAGGCTCCCGAGTGCAATGACGTCATGCATGTTTTCGTAGATCCGTTTCTATCTGTAACATTCTATTATGTTTAGCTAAGCGTTCTCCCCGGGTGATTGATCCAAATTTTACAAAATCGGCTTGGAGCGCTACCGAAAAATCAGCAATAAAGCTGTCCTCGGTTTCAGCGGCCATTTGAGACAAAATAACGCGCATACCGGCTTTACGTACGGCCGCGGCAAACTCAAGCGCCTCACTAACGGTTCCCCTTTGCAGCGGCTTAACGCAGACCGCATTGCACAACGCATTTTTACGGGCATACTCAAGGCGGTTCATATTGGTTTGGATTAAGTCATCGGCTGCAATATAGGCGCGTTCTCCCAGCGTTGCGGTTATTTTTTTCCATCCTGCCTCATCTTTTATCGCACAGGGATCTTCCAGAATCAGCGACCGATACTCGTTATTCAGCTTGTTCAGCCGTTCCAGAAATTGATCAGTATTAAGCGGATTAGGACTGTCTGAAAGATAGTACTTTCCTTTAAAGAAAAACTCAGCAGCGATATCCATGGCAAAGTACACATCGACCCCGACCTTGATATTGCTTTTCAGCATGGCTTCCCGAATGATCTCGTAGGCGTCGATGTTTGATGCCAATGATGGAATATACGCGCCGTCGTTACCAATGCCCGCAAATATATTGCGATAAGCAAATACCTTACTGAGTCCATGATACAGATTAAATGCCAGATCAAGCGCCTGCTCATAGCTCCTGCCGGTTGACGGCACCATACTAAACTCCTGAAAGTTCAGTGTTTTTGCCCCGTGATTACCGCCTGATATCATCGTAAAAATAGGTGACGGCACCCGTGCCAGAGGAACGCCGCCCGGCACCATTTTTGCAAATAGGCTATTAAGGTACACATAGAGTTCTTGTCCTGCCAGTAATGCAGACGCTTTGTAAAAGAGCTCAGAGATAAGGAATGTCGTGTTGACCCCCAGCACCTCTTTGCGTTCACTGGGATCTGATTTTTTCAGCCACTCATCTATTTCACGGCTTTTGTTTGCGTCAATACCGATTAATTTAGGGGCAATCAGATCGTTAACATATTGTAATGACCGGTCGACACCTTTACCTAAATAATGATCGGTTTCATCGTACATATATTCCCCGGCAAACTCTCCATTATGTTGGCTATTGGCAATGGATGCCTCAACCATTCTGCCGTCTGACAGCCACATAATTCCAGCTAAGGTTGGGAAACCTAACGAATCAAAGATTTTGCGTGCACTGAGTTTTTTAACGGTGACTGCCATGAAGCTCTAAAGCATGAACTTGTTGATTGACGCGGGTAAATGCGTCTGGACTGACGGAGACGCTGGTAATACCGGCGCGTACCACAAACTCAAGCATCTCGGGATAATCAGAAACCGATTGCCCGCAAATGGATGCCGTCACGCCGCGGCTGGCGCACGTTTGGATAGTTTTCTTCAAAGCCCACAATACGGCTTCATTACGCTCATCATACAAATGCGCCAATATCTCATTATCACGATCAATACCCAACATAAGCATCGTCAGATCATTGCTTCCGATGGAGATGCCGTCAACACCCACATCTAAAAATGAATCAAGCAGGAGTACGTTTACTGGAAGCTCAACCATCATCCAAAACTTAAAATCTTTTCCAAACTTCATGCCGTGTTCCTCAATCATATGCTTCGTTTGCGCCAAATGCTGAGGCGTGCGCACAAACGGAACCATGACGTGTACGTTATTCAGCCCGCTCTCTCGCACTTTCTTTAATGCCTCAACTTCAAGTGCAAATACTTCGGGTTCACGGGTATACCGATAGGCGCCCCGGTATCCAATCAACGGATTTTCCTCATGCGGTTCCACTTCACGGCCACCCTTAAGAAAACGGTATTCATTAGTTTTAAAATCAGTCGTACGGTACACGACCGGACGAGGATAAAATGCCTTTGCAATGGTGCTTATTCCCTCTGCTAGGTGTTTTGTGAATACGCTTCCCTTACCACGTTTCAACAGCACAGCTGGATGCTCACCCAAATTGGCAATCATAAATTCTGCACGCAGTAATCCTATGCCGTCAGCTGGAATGGCACTCACTTTTTTCGCTAACTCCGGTTCACCGAGGTTGAGATATATCTTTGTTTTGGTATTGAAGACGCGCTCATCTCCTTTTTCCTCTTTGCGTTTAACCACACCCCGCAACACCTCACCGGAGCTTCCATTGACCGTTACCAATTCCTGTTCTTTCAGCAGACTCATGGCATTATCAACCCCAACCACGCACGGAATGCCCAGTTCACGCGATACAATGGCGGCATGTGACGTTCTGCCGCCCCGTTCAGTAATAATGGCTGATGCCTTTTTCATGGCCGGCACATAATCGGGATTCGTTTGCTGTGCTACTAATACATCTTTGTCTTTAATGGTTCCGATTTCCTTGGGTGAGCGCAGCTTCACCACCGGCCCGCTGGCAATCCCTGGTGACGCCGAATCACCTTTGGCAATCACATCGTGTGATACCGTGACATCGTCTTGCTTTCCTTGGTTAGCATGCAGGGTGGTAATGGGGCGCGCCTGGGTAATAAACAGCTTTTCTTTTTCATAGGCCCATTCAATGTCTTGGGGAAAGTAGTAGTGCTTTTCAATCGCATGCCCCACCCGCGCCACCTCTACAATCTGCTTGTCGGTGATCTTCTGTTGTGATCCTTCTCTGCGGGTCAGTTTGTATTCAACATTTTTGGCTCCCCGTTTAACAAAACGAACTTCCTGTGTGCCAATGCGCTTTTCATGTATCTTGAAATCGCCCTTGGTTACCAAATACTGATCCGGTGTTACCTTGCCCTGCACAATATACTCACCCAATCCGAATATCGCTTCAATCACCAACATCTTCTTGTTATTCGTCACCGGATCAACGGTAAACATAATGCCGGAAGTGTCAGACTGCACCATGCGCTGCACCACCGCAGCCAACCCTACCTTAAAGTGATCAAAGTTCTTCTCAGATCGGTAAAAGATCGCCCGCTGGGTAAACAATGACGCCCAACACGCTTTAATCTGGCGTATGACATGCGACTCACCCTGTACATTGAGATACGTTTCCTGCTGTCCGGCAAACGAAGCATCAGGCAAATCCTCGGCTGTAGCGCTACTGCGTATGGCAACCAGTGCCGGCTTATACGTCGCCTTGATGCGATGGGCCATAGCAGCCACACCCTGGGTGTGCGCCTCATGCTCATACAGCTGTTCATAATAGCTAGCAATCTGTTCTGCTAATCGTTCCGGTACCGACGACTCTATAATCAGCTCCTGAATTTTGTCCGATACCCGTACCAAGCTGGTATTATCCTTGTAATCAAGTTCTTGCAGGTATTTTTCAATTTTTGGCCGCAGTCCGGTTTCATCAAGAAAGTTGTAGTAGGCCTGGGAGGTAACGATAAATCCATAGGGAATGGGAAACCCTGCCCGCGTCATTTCTCCCAGGTTTGCGCCTTTGCCTCCGACCAACGGAATATTTTCTTTACCAACCTCCTCAAACCATACAATTGATTTACGAGTCATATAGAATCAGTATGGAGGATATTCACAAAAGATTCAAGCCGCGACTTTTTTTACATACTCCAAGTAGCGTTCTTGCTTTTCAGACATTGCCGTTGGAGAAAGAGGAATGGGTGAACGATTTAAATCTCTTCCCAGCGCTTGAATAGGACCCATATGGCCATTGTGAAAACCGTTTATGGTGGTTAGCGTTGCACCCGATGGGGTACAGTATAATCCCCACGCCCATCCCGGACCTTTTCGGGCGGTACCCTGCTGCATAAGCTCCCGGTATAATCCGCCTGAATGGGTTTGAACTTGATCCAGATCTTTCGGCTGAAAAAAGGCATCGTACTCTTTTTGATTGAATCCTCGCTCTTTGCGCAATTTCGACATCATATATCCAATCACACCGTCCATATCAAACAGGTACGCATCATTAAACGCCTCCCGTAAATGGTTATGGGTTGTGAGAAACAGCCCGCGCAAAAACCAATCAAATTCCTGAGAGGCAATATCTTCCGGCTGAAAACCAGGTAAGTCAACCGTCATACCCATGCTATCAGTGCTTACTGAAGCCGGATTCAATAACCGGAATGCATCACTGAGTTCCCCCGCTACCCGTGTAGCCACTACACCGCTTATGCCATTATCCTCCCACGGAAACTGTGAACGGGCACATCTGATGTCATCGGTAGTTACCAAATCGGAAAAACCGGGCAATACTTGCCAATGAGGAATACCCACGCTTTGAAATCCTTTATTACCGATAAGACCAGCCAGTCCATTGTTATTACCGGTATACGCGGTGCCCGAGTCATCCATCATACAGCGGAGCAAACCGCCCGTTATATGCAGCATATACGCACGATGTTCCGTAGGAATATCAATCATACTTTCGACTGGACGAAAGTGGCTCATGAGGAGGGCATCGGTGTTCCAAGGAGAATTAGGCACCGTTATCATGCCGTCAAACGCTTTAATGTCACCCACCTCAACTGACTCAGCAAAACTGTCGCCATCATGATCCTCTGCATGACATATCAGCTCATTGGTGCCATCAACTCGTAGATCACCATTACGCATATGCAGCGGCAATACCTGGTTTCCTCTAATAGCCCCAATCCCATTGATGGAATACCCTGTGCTTATTTTATCGATATCAACTCCGTCTTCACCTCTCAAAACCGGTGTTTTGACACCATTACCATACAGAGTAGAGGTACATACTTCAGGCGGCATTGTTGAGTACTTCAATACCCGGAAGGGTTCCCTTCTCAATATACTCAAGCATGGCGCCACCGCCGGTTGAGATATGGGTAATATGATCAAGGTATTCTTTTTTTGAAATAGCTGCCAGCGTATCGCCGCCACCCACAATGGACAAGGCTCCTTGGTTTTGGG
>JANLHK010000093.1 GCA_024653645.1 Candidatus Roizmanbacteria bacterium
CCAAATGGTTTTGTCGCCTGCTGTTCATTCAGTTTCTTAAGAAATGGGCTGTTTTTGTATACTTCCTGTGCTTCCAAAGGAATAACGGCTTCTAAATCGGGTTTGCGGACGGGTTGCGTAACGATCTCTGCGGCGCGCGCCACGTGAGGCTGCTCAGTTGGATGTACGGTTAACTCAGGTATGCGTGATGCATCACTGTCCATGTACTCTTAGCGTATAGGTTTTGCTGCCAACTTGCAAGCGGGTAGGGGTCATGAATTTTATAATGGTTTCCTGTTGTTTTGTCCATACACCCGGCCAGGGGTTAAGGGCACGAATCATCCGATGAAGCATCATTTCATCAAGGGGGGCAATGCCGGTATCAGGAGGCAGCATATGGAGTACATTGAACTGAGTTAAAATTGGTAAAAGATACGGTCGTAATTTTTCAATAGCTATATATCCATCTTCTTTAGTAAGTCGCTTCGTGTAGCTTGCCTGGGTATGATTCTGTGGTTGTGCTTGTTTGATGGTTTTTTGAGGGTCGGTCAGTAAGGTATTCATAAGTCGCGCCCCGGTTTCTGCCAGTTTGTGTGATAGGGTTTGGGTAGTTTCTTCCGGAGTAAGGGTAACGGTTTGCTGTGCCAGAATAGGGCCGTGATCAACCTGTGTGTCTATCTGAATAATCGTAACACCGCTTTTCGTGTCACCATTCAGAATGACGCTTTGCAGGGGAGTTGATCCACGATAGTGGGGCAGTAGGGATGGGTGGATATTCCAAATACCATAGGTTGGAATGCTCAATAGCTCTTCCGGAATAATCATGCCAAAATCAGTCAGCACTACCGGTACTGATGCATATTCCTTCAGTAGTGTCTTCAGGTCCTGCGCATGGTGCACTTCCATCACCTGACAGTTTTTTTCTTTCGCAATCGCCTTAACCGGTGAGGGCAGTATGGTTTTCATGCCGCGGCCACCCCTACGGTCGGGCTTGGTTATCACCACCACAGGACTGGGATTAAGGAATCCAAGAACCTGAGCCGCAAATGCGCCGCTGCCGATAAAGATATAATCCATGTATCGTGTACGGTGTAGTATACTCAATAGTATGCAGAAAATTAAGGAAATCCTTAATCGGTTTGATCCCACATCAGGTAAATACGTCAGTCGTGAGTTTCAGTCATATGGATTGTATATATCCCAAAAACTGGGTGATGAGCAGCGAAAAACGCTGTATATCAAAATGGCAAAAACCGTACCACGGTTTATTCTCGAGCATGCCATGGAATTTGTGATGGACGCCAAGGCCCGCAACAAAGGGGCGCTCTTTATGTGGAAAGTGGGGGAGCTCAAGAAACAGCATGTCAAGTAACCGTATACCGGACACTCTGGTTGATACTCATTGTCATCTTAATTTTGAAGCTTTGTATGATGACGCTGATGCAGTAATACAGCGGGCAAGAAAGAAAGGTGTTGGCATCATCGTGGTTCCGGGAAGTGATGTAGCGACGTCAAAAAAGGCGATTGAGCTTACTACTCGTTATGAAGATATCTATGCCGCTGTTGGTATACATCCGCACCATATCTACGAATATCACGGCTCTGACAAACCGCTTGATGAACAGTTGGAACATGATCTGGCATTGATTGAAGAATTATTGAGCAATGCGCGTGTTGTAGCCGTGGGTGAAGTGGGTATTGACCGCTACTATTACCGTGACACCAAGTATGCGAAGTATATGGTCGATGAAACGTTTGTCGAGCTGCAAAAGAAAGCCCTTGGGAAGCAGATGGGGTTTGCGCTTACCTATGGCAAATCACTGATATTGCACAACCGGCTGGCGGTTGATGACATCATCTCGGTACTGACTGACCAGTGGGATGAGAAATTGTCTTCAAAAACAGTCTTTCACTGCTGCGAAGCTGATGAAACGTTACTCGCCTTTGCCACCGCGAAACAGATCTATCTGGGGGTTGATGGCGATAGTACCTGGTCCAAGAAGAAACAGCGGTTTATCAAGCAAGTGCCGCTTGAGCGGTTGGTGCTCGAAACTGATTCACCGTATCTGACCCCAGAACCGGCGCGTGAAACACAAAAATTTCCCAATGAACCGGCACATTTGGTCTATGTGCGTGATATGGTTGCCCAGATTAAGGGCCTGCGGCCTGAGGAGGTAGCCAAACAAACATCAGAAAATGCCCGTACGCTGTTTACTATATAACCGAGGAAAGTCTTTTGGGGAATTTCGTGAGGACAACTGCTCCTTTGTTGGTCAGTAGCACGGTGTCCTCGATGCGCAAGCCAAACGACCGTGAGAAATATAATCCTGGTTCGATGGTGAATACCATATTAGGCTGCAGCACTTCAGTTGACTGAGGACTGATGTGGGGCAATTCATGAATAGCCAAGCCAATGC
>JANLHK010000100.1 GCA_024653645.1 Candidatus Roizmanbacteria bacterium
ATCCAGGAAAAGTTTTCACGTGCCGTAACCGATTCACAAACCGAAATTACCTTTGATCCGGCACGCAAAGGCCTCTACAACTTATTATCGATTTACAAAATACTGACCGGCAAGTCGGAGGTGGAGATTGAACAGGCTATGAAAGGGAAGGGATACAAGGAATTTAAACAGGAGGTGGCACAGCAAGTGATCACCTTGGTTGAGCCGATTCAAACACGCATGCAGGAGCTGTTGAGCGATCGCACTGCACTGCACGACAGTATGAAACGAAGTGCTGAAAAAGCCGCCAGCCGCGCGCAGAAGAAGCTTGAAGAAGTATATAGTAAAATAGGGTTGTAGAGCGCGGCGGTAGTTCAGCGGTAGAATGTCTCCTTCCCAAGGAGAAGGTCGCGGGTTCAAATCCCGTCCGCCGCTCCAAAGACAACATGGATACCAAAAACTTTTACTTACAGTTCAGCCGATATACTTATCCTGGACTGTATGGTGAAATTCTGAAGAAAACATTACCGGATAATGTAGCAGAAATTGGCTTACTGGTTAGAAAATCCTTAGTACACCGTATGACTTTGAAAAATGGTAATACTGGTTCAAATTCTGACCTACGCTATGGAGACATGAAAAAAGTTCCATGGACCAGGCAACCAGAAGACGATATTTTTGTAACTGCAGCTGCGATGCTGGCAGAGCTCTATAGGAGAGACTCAAATGGTTTAACGGTTCATAGAGGAGTGGAAAACAAGTTAATTTTGACCTGCCGTTTTACTGCGATTCTCGTGGCATCTTTGCTGAAGATTAAAGGTGTTCCCGCTCGTGTCCGATCAGGATTTGCCCCTTATTTTAATGTCGATGGTTTACCCGGTGGTACCAGTGATGATCATTGGATAAATCAATACTGGAATGAAAAGGAGTCAAGATGGGTAACCATAGATGTTGATGGAAGTATTGAAGGATACCTGAAATTCGACCCCTATGATATTCCTGAAGGTATCTTTGACTTTGCGGCTGATTCTTGGTTAGCGGCTAGAAAAAAAGAAGTTGATGAGAATCATTTTTATAATGCCGGAGGCACGGGCGGTTTGATTGCTATAGCGTGGGAGCTATTCTATGACTTTCATTGTTTGATGAATGATGAAGTTATATATCACCATACTCCTGAAGCGACCCATTTTGACAAATTTGATATGTTATCTGAAGCTCAACTTACCGAGATAGATAAACTAGCAAAACTGATGCAAAAACCTGATGAGAATTTTGAACAACTGAAAAATATTTGGGAAACAAAAAAGGATTTTAGACTGGTTAAGGGTGGTTTGATTTAAGCTTATTATTTCTGCAGGTATATAATAAATCGCTATTATGAAACACGATATCTCGTCAAAATACCATAAAACCGTTGCGCGCATTATAGAGCTGTTGGAACAGCATCAGTGCTGGTATGAAACATTCGAACATGAAGCAACGCGGACTTGTGAAGATGTGGCAGATAAACGCAAGGGATACACTATTCATCAAGGCGCTAAGGCTCTAGTGGTGAGAGTTAAATTTTCAAATAACGACAAGCGGTTTATGATGCTCGTTATTCCAGCTAGCATGCGATTAAACAGTAAAAAGGTAAAAGCGCAATTACATGCAAAAGACCTACGGTTTGCAACCGAGGCAGAGGTACACCAAATCACTGACGGAGTGCAGTTGGGTGGCATACCAGCAATGGGAACCATATTTGGTCTCACTGTGGTAGTTGATCCTCATGTGTTGGCAAATGAGAAGATTGCATTCAATGCCGGCGACCGTTGTTTTTCAATCGGTATGAAATCGGAAGATTATAGAAACATAGTGAATCCGCGTATCGAAGCCATGGTTGAGTGACAGAGCCTTTTTTGTTATAGCTCCCCAGAATCATGACTGAATACTATTGACCCTTGGGCAGGAATTTTGCTGAGTGCGGGTCA
Source organism: Candidatus Roizmanbacteria bacterium (assembly GCA_024653645.1). Taxonomy (GTDB): domain Bacteria; phylum Patescibacteriota; class Microgenomatia; order UBA1406; family UBA1406; genus PFEE01. Next base: position 1,950 of record JANLHK010000100.1, read on the forward strand.
AAGGTGGTATAGTCTACCGTTAATTCTTCACCGTTTTTGATAGCACGCTTTGCTACGAATGTTTCTCCGTGGTCATGTGTTTCTAAATTGGGAGTGTCAGAGTGGTTAAGGTAAAATGACATATCAAGTCCGACAACGCCGTTGGGCGGCACCTCTACATTTCCGTCCTCATCTGATACCAAAAAATCATACAGAAACTGCTGTACTTCACGGGGTAGTGTTTTTATTTCTTCGCGAGCCAGTGTTTCGCCGCTTGATGTACTAGCTCCATCAAAGACTGAGATACCGACTGCAATATCGCGCATGGCAAATACACCAACGCCATGGATGGCTGATGGCTGTATCCGACAGTAAGTATGTTGCAGATTGCGCAACATACGTTCTTTATTTTTGTTCATCCGTATACTGTAATCTCTCCACCTTGTACTGTCAACTGCGGTACAATACTTGCTATGTCCACCATTTTTTATTCCACTTTTATCACCGGTTTTGAGAAGGTTATTGAGGAAGCGCTCCTGCTCCGCTTGAAGAAGGTTATAGTGCAAACCGTCGGGGACGGATTTATCGTATACCGTACTGATAGTTCAATGGACGATATCAAGCGATTGAAATTTTTAAACAACAGCTTTGTATTCCTTAAAAAAATGGAAGGAACCAGTGGAAAGACCATTAATGACCTACTGCTTGAGGTTATTAAAGACAAAGCCATGGTACGCGACATACATACTGCCTTTAAAGGAAAACGACATACTATCCGTATCCGGGCATCGGTTGAGAATCAGTTTGTGGGCGTGGATAAAGCGCTACAAAAAAAAGTAGAGCAGGTACTGATTGGGCAGGGAAATTTGACGGTGGACCGAAGTCTCGCTGATTTAGAATTATGGGTTTCTATGCGCAAAGAAGGATTTACATTGTTCGGTGTACGCTTTACCAAGCGGGCCAATTATGAGAAAACACTGGCCAAAGGGGAGCTGTATCCTGAGTTGACCTATCTGTTATGTTTGTTGTCTGATCCTAAAAAAGAAGATGTGTTTTTGGATCCATTTTGTGGGTCGGGAGCCATTGCCCTGCAACGAGCATCATCATTTCCCTGTAAACAAGTATTGGCCGGTGACGTCGATGCCAGTTTGGTAAACGCACTGCGAAAAAGAATTGAGCGATCGCGTAACAAGATTACGGTTGGGCGATGGGACGCCCGAAAGTTGGCGACGTTCGATACGGCTTCGGTTGATGCGGTGGTAACTGATCCTCCCTGGGGTAACTATGGTACTACCGACATAGATCTGGACGCGCTGTACCATGATATGCTCATTGAGTTTAGTCGCGTTTTAAAACCCTATGGGACCCTCGTGGTGTTAACAGCTCAATATGAGTTATTTGAATCGAAGCTTGCTGATGTGGAGGAATCATTGGTCTTGATAGCTCAGTACCATACCTTAGTTTCCGGCAGGAAAGCCGGCGTTTTTGTCGTGAAGCGTGCACCATAATTAACCTATGAAATTCGCGAAAACGTTGTTAATCATCAGCGTTACCATTTTTTTTGTTTTGCTGACCATTCGCACGAGTACTGATTTTTCCCAGGACCTCGGTCGCCACTTGGTGTTGGGAAAAATTATTAGCGAAACCAAGGAGATTCCCCGTACCAATATGTTTTCATACACCTATCCTGATTTTCCATTCATTAACCACCACTGGCTGTCTGAGGTTATTTTTTATCAGGTACAGAATAACATGGGATTGGATGCACTGCTGGTAATGCGCAACCTAGCTCTGTATATCGCATTGGCCGTGTGCATCTATACGGCATATCAACAGGGTGCAAAAAAGGAGTGGATTGCGTATACGGTCCTGATTATTGCTATGGCGTATGCTCATCGCACGTTTATCCGCCCGGAGTTGTTTGGCTTCGTTTTTTTTGCATTACTCGTATGGTATTTAGTACAACTTCCCGAACGGTGGCAGTGGTATATAGCCGTCCCCATTATATTAGCGTTGTGGATTAATCTTCACTTAACGTTCGTATTTGGTGTTTTTGTGGCTTTACTGATTGTGCTTAAAACAAAATTTGACACCCGCGGCCGGATTGTTTTTTTTGGACTGGGAGCTCTCTTGCTTAATCCTTGGGGATTAGAAGGGGTCTTATATCCGCTTTCATTATTCAACAATTATGGGTATGCCATTGCAGAAAATATGCCGATTCATTATATGATAGGGTACAGTGGGTCACCTTGGTTTTGGTATCTGTTTGTTCTGGTTCTGTTGGGTTTTTCTTTTGCCGTTGTCGCGGCGCTGAAGAAGAAATATCCCGAAGCGATGCTTTTGGCGGTAGTAAGTATGGCAGCGTTGCTGCAAATACGACAATCACCCTTTCTGTGCTTGGCCAGCGTAGCACTACTGCCAGTATTACTACCAACTTATCGGGTACCTGCTATTAGTATGATTGGTTCTGCTGTAATGACATTACTGGTGTCCAGTATGATACTAAGTGGTAGTTTCTATTCAGAATTTTCAATGAATGGAGATTTTGGCTGGGGTTTTACCTCTCTTCACCAAGGTGTCATTGACAAGGCAAAGACTACCTACCTCCCCGGGAGAATATTCAATAATTTTGATGATGCAGGACATGTTATCTATGGTTTATATCCGCGCAAAAAAGTATTTGTCGATAATCGGCCTGAGGCGTATCCATCATCATTTTTTAAGGATGTCTATATCCCATTACAAGAGAACGAAGCAATGCGAAAAAAGGTGTTCAAACAGTATAATATACGCACTGTTATTTTTACCTTTAGTGATCAAACTGAATGGTCATTTTCATTTTTGCATTCAATCACGAAGGATACTGCATGGAAATTATTATATATCGATAGCTCATCGGTACTGCTGATTAATGACCCGACAGCCGTTGATATACGGAAGGACATTGACTGGTACAAGCGGGTGGTGAATGAAGCAGCCAGCGAAAGGGATTTGATACGGCTTGGCCTGTTTTTTATCAACACTGATAATACTGAAGCAGTTTCATATACTCAAAAAATGATTGCAGAGCGATATCAATAGAATACGTTCAGGCATTGATACGAATACTGAATCCGGTACTGATTCCCACGCATAATAGGGACAGAGCAAGTAGAGGAGTATAAATAGCAAACAGGCTTGTGGTAAGCCCCAGAAGCGCCAGCGCCAAACCAACGGTATGCAAGAAAGGGCTTGAGTTGATACGCAACAGCTTTCTGACTACCCAGGTTGACAATGCAAGGAAAATAATAAATCCATATAACAAAAGCACATGGAAGGGAATGCCACGATAGGCAAGAAAAAAAAGAGGAAGACGATAGAGGGTAATAACATTAACGAGCAAGATCATGTCTCAGTGTTTCAATAGAGGTATCATCAACAATCGAAACAACGTAGACCGCAGGTGCAAGGTTTGATAGTTTCTTTTTTTGTTTTGCAATGGTTTGAGGATCGCTCGTGTCACTTTTGGTAATCGCGATGATTTCAGGAACCGAAAGCAGGGAAGGGTTGAAGTCGTTCAGTTCTTTTCTGACCGTTTCATAGTCCCGCTTCATATCGTCTGATTCGGCAGATATACAATGAACCAGCAGGCGGGTTCGCTCAATATGTTTCAAAAAAGAGGTACCCAATCCTTTTCCTTTTGAGGCTCCTTCAATAAGTCCGGGAATATCCGCTATGGTTTTTCCGTATTTGCCCAGACGGCCCAGGTTGGGCTCAAGGGTGGTAAATGGGTAGTCGCCCACCCGTGCTGCAGAAGAGGTGAGGGCATTCAGCAGGCTTGATTTGCCGGCGTTGGGCAGTCCAATTAAACCGATATCAGCAATAAGCATAAGGCGTATTTCAACATCAGCGCGCTGTCCCTGCGTTCCTGGTTGTGCGGTACGTGGCGCCTGATTAGTGGCAGAGCGAAATTCCCAGTTTCCTTTACCGCCGCGGCCTCCAAGAGCAATCAGATGAGTAGTTGTGGTGTCTAAAATATCAATGGCGCTATTGCGATTATGATCAATGACACGCGAACCCACCGGAACAAAAAACAAGGTGTCTTTGCCTGACGCTCCGGTGCGCTTGCTGCTGGCACCGGGCTGCCCATCAATACCCTCGACGGTATTTTTCTCATGATATTTTTTTAGATAGCGAATATTGTCCACACCCTGCACATAGACATTACCCCCATGGCCGCCGTTTCCTCCATCAGGTCCGCCGCGGGGAATAAATTTTTCGCGACGGAAGGAGACCAATCCGGGACCGCCGTTTCCACCTCTCACACTAATACGCACTTCATCAATAAGCATAGAGGCTATTATACCGTACCAGTGGTATACTTAGATACATGAATATTAGCGTTATAACGCTCTTTCCAGCCGTGGTGCAGCCGTTTTTTACGACCAGCATCATGAAACGAGCTCAGGAGGCGGGGAAAGCGTCAATTAAAACAGTCGATTTGCGGGATTTTGCTCTGGACTCGTACGGCACGGTTGATGACCGGCCGTATGGAGGTGGGGCCGGCATGGTCTTGCGTATCGAACCCCTGCACGCGGCACTCAACCAGGTAGATCCGAACCACCAGGCGCATCGGGTGATGACCAGCCCTCGGGGAGTGGTGTGGAATCAAGCAAAGGCGGTTGAATTTTCACACAAAAAGGATCTGGTGATTATTGCCGGACACTATGAGGGGTTTGATGATCGGATTACCCAACACATTGACGAAGAGGTATCCATCGGAGATTACGTAATGACGGGCGGGGAGTTGGCTGCTGCTGTTGTTGTGGATAGCGTCGTGCGACTGCTTCCCGGCGTATTAAAGAAAGAGGATGCTGCTGCCATTGAATCATTTATGCCGGTTTCCCTTGATGAGCTGGAGAAGGCCGTGGGTAGTACGCCTGAGCTACAAAATTTACGAAACACGGGTGGAAAAACAATGGTTTCATTGCTGGAATATCCTCATTTTACCCGTCCCCAGACGTATGAAGGACATGCCGTTCCGGAAGTCCTGTTGTCAGGCAACCCGAAAGAATTGCGCGTCTGGCAGTTGCGTGAATCCTATCGCATAACCAAAGAACGCCGTCCTGATTTACTGAGCTAAATAAGGTATACTGATAGGTATGCCCAAGAAGCCGTTAACCCTTACCGACAAGATATGGGAAAAACTGCATGAAATTCCCGATCCTGAATTGCATATCCCCTTGGTTGAAATGGGACTCATCTATGACCTAAAAGAGGAAAACGGAACCGTGACCGTTACCATGACACTCACCACCATCGGCTGTCCTTTATATGGCACGATTCAAAAACTCATTGAAGATAAGTTGCGTGAGTTGCCTGAGGTCCGATCGGTGCAGTTGAATCTGACCTTTGATCCTCCCTGGAGTATGGATATGATGACTATGGAGGCGCGTATGCAGTTGGGATTGGTATGAAAGCAGTCGGTAAACAACTGACGCAATTGGCAAAAAGTATGAGCTTTGAAGTGGCGGGTGGCTTTAAGGATATAGGTAAGGGAATAGGAAGAGGTGTAACTGAATTACCCAAGCACCTCATTGCTGATTTGTTGGGCAGGCAATGGGAGTCTGAATCAGTATCTCCTACTGCTCGTCATGAAACAGCACCGAATGAGGGTGCACATTCTCCTATTGACGTGGAGAAGCTTATGCGCAAAAACGATCAGCAGCAGGCGGCGGAGATTATGCACCGGCTGCATAGTCAGTTTAAACAATCGGCGTCACGGCCTGCTGAGGCTGGTCGGGAAGAGCAGCAGAGCCCATTGGTTCCGGAAGCAAAGAGAATAACAACGCTGCCTTTGGCGCAAGGAAAACAGAATCTGCGCGGTAGTGTATTGAAAGGAACGCAGAAAAGAAAAGCGCACGCTATGCAGATTCAGGATAATAGAACTGAGTTTAGCAAGGCAGGAAAATTAGGATAAATTAGCATATAATACGCGCAAACAGACATGAACTTATATAACACACTCACCCGCACCCTCGAGCCATTTACTCCGCTCAAAGATCATATCGTAACGCTGTATCAGTGTGGACCTACGGTGTATTGGACACAGCATATCGGCAATATGCGTGCCATGGTCATGGGTGACCTGGTCATCCGATCATTGCGTTATCTGGGGTATGAGGTAACATCGGTTCGCAACTATACTGACGTGGGGCACTTAACCTCTGACGCTGATACTGGTGAAGATAAAATGAGTAAAGGTGCCAAAAAAGAGGGGCTGACCCCTGACGAAATAGCAGACAAATATATTGCCCAATTTGAACACGACGTATCGGCACTGAACTGTATACCTCCCACGGTATCCCCCCGCGCAACGCACCACATACCGGAAATGATTGCGGTTGTGTCAGCATTGCTCAAAAAAGGCATTGCGTATGAAACTGATAGTGCAGTGTACTTCTCAGTTGAAAGATTTGGTTGGGACCGGTATACCAAACTGTCCCGTCAAAAAAAACAGGACCTGGTTGCCGGAGCCGGTAAGGGCGATGTGCAGGACCAGGGCAAGCGCAATCAGGCGGACTTTGCTCTGTGGTTTTTCCGTACCGGTGCCCATGCCCAGGCCATGCAATACTGGCCTTCACCGTTTCATTCATCAGCAGTGCCCCATGGGGAAGGATTTCCGGGATGGCATATTGAGTGTTCGGCTATGAGTATGAAGTATTTGGGTGAAACGCTTGATGTACATATGGGCGGGGTAGAACATATCAGCATTCATCACTCAAACGAGATTGCGCAAAGCGAAGCAACTACCGGTAAGCCATTTGTTCGCTATTGGCTGCATAATGAGCACTTACTGGTAAACGGAGAGAAAATGGCTAAGTCGCAGGGAACCGGATTATCACTGGAAGCCCTTATAAAACGTCATTTCCATCCGCTCTCTTTACGTTACTTTTTCCTTCAGGCCCATTACCGATCGCAGCAGAATTTTACCTATGAAAGTCTTGGGGCTTCACAGCAAGCTTTGAATAACCTGTTGCAGGAGGCGTTTATTATCAGAGTGCGCTCCACCCAAAAAGGAAAGCCATTGTCGGCATTAGTCAAACGTTTCAAAGCGGCGATTGAAGATGATAATAATGTACCTCAGGCATTGGCGACCGTGTGGGAAACCATTAATATCACGGCCAGTCCTGAGGATCGGTATGCTACGCTGCTTAATTTTGACCAGGTATTGGGCCTTGATATTGAAAAATATGCGACGATCCCTGTGCCTGAGAATATCCAGTCATTGCTGGAAACACGTAACGATCTGCGTAGCAAAAAAGCGTATGATGAGGCTGATGCGCTGAGGGAGAGAATAGAGAAAGAGGGATTTGTCCTGGATGATACTCCTGAGGGCGCAATAGTAAAACCCAAAGACCCTCTTGCATTCGATTTTAAAACAGGATAGTCTGTTACTAATGCTGTCAGTAGTACTTATCATCTCTACGATTATCCTTGCCTTTATTCTGTATCGCGCTGCTCATTATTTAGTAATCGGTATCAGAGAAGTATCACGGACATTTACCGGTACGTTCTTTCTGGCGGCACTGGCAACGGGTATTGCCACGGCCATTCCAGAGCTAAGTATTGGCATCAGTTCTGCGGTAACGGGAAACAGTATGGTAGGCTTTGCAAATGCCCTGGGATCAAACACGGCGACCATTGGACTGATCTTGCCACTGGCTGCACTTGCCTCCGGCATGGTGGTACAGGTGCGTACCGCTCATTTTTCCCGGAAAACCACCATGGTAATGCTCACCGCTGCGCTGTTTCCATTTTTATGCGGCATGGATGGAACCATCAGCAGGATCGATGGGTTATTTTTGTTATTTTTGTTTTTTGTTTATGGTACCTACTTATTCCATAAGCGTCCGAAAGATCTATTTGGATTTAAAAGCACCATTGCTCAAGTACGCAACATTATTTTTAAACCCAAACTATTTTCAGCCTGGACCCTGATAGTTATTGCCATCCTTATATTAGGAGTGGCATCCTACGCTATGGTACAAAACGGTATATTGTTATCTGAGGCGGTCGGAGTATCACCCTTTTTAGTCGGTCTGTTTCTGTTGGCACCGGGCAGCGCTTTGCCTGAGCTGTTTATCGCCCTCATTGCTATTCAGAAGCGGCAGATTGATGTGCTATACGGTGATATTTTTGCGTCGCTCATTACGAACGCTAACTTGGTTGTGGGTCTGATTGCCGTGATTTCGCCCATACGGGTGATTGCATTACCACAGTATCTGATGGCCATTATTTTTC
>JANLHK010000103.1 GCA_024653645.1 Candidatus Roizmanbacteria bacterium
TGATGGTTTCCTCCGAGCAGGCGGTGGTACGCGCTGTGGAGCAGGCGCTTCCATCGGTCGTAACCGTATCAATAGGGAAAGATGTGACCACCCAAAGCAGTCTGCGCTACGATCCCAGCAATCCCGCTGGCCCCTTTGTGATTGAGCCGGGTGAGGAGCAGCATATTGAGGGCAATATCGGGAGCGGATTTATCGTATCTGAAAGCGGCCTCATTATCACCAACAAGCATGTAGTATCCGATACTGAAGCCAGCTATACCGTGATTCTTAACGACGGCAGCAGCCACGAAGTTGTAAGCATCCAGCGTGATCCGTTAAACGATTTGGCTCTGGTTAAAATCAAAACCAATAAGCCGCTAACTCCCATGCCGTTGGCTGATTCAAACAGCATTAAGCTGGGGCAAATGGCCATTGCCATTGGTACGCCACTGGGCGAGTTTCGCAATACGGTAACCACCGGCATTGTATCGGGACTGGGTCGGGGCATTACTGCCGGTTCGGCGCTCGAGGGTTTTGTGGAGCGACTGGACAATGTCATTCAAACGGATGCGGCCATTAATCCCGGAAACTCGGGAGGTCCATTGCTCAATTCCAATGGAGAAGTGATGGGGGTTAATACCGCCATCTCACAGTCGGGACAAAATATCGGTTTTGCCATTCCGGTCAGTGTGGTGAAAGAGCTGCTGGAGAACTATGAAAGCTCAGGGGGAACCATATCACGGCCTTTTTTGGGCGTGGAATATCAGATTATCGACCGTGAAATGGCCATTACCGAGCGGGTACCTTCAGGGGCCTATGTGCTCAAGGTGGTTGCAGGAAGCAGTGCATCAGATGCCGGCATTCAGGAGGGTGATATCATTACGGATATCAACGGCAAGCGCATTAGTAAAGACGCTGATCTAGCACAGTCCATTAAAGGCAAAAAAGTAGGCGATACGATTGCGTTGGTGTGGTGGCGGGACGGTGAAACCATAAAACTCAATGTCACACTAGGCGCGTATCAATAATTGTGATATAATTCACTCCATGAAAGTTAACATTCACCCGAAATATTATCCACAGGCAACGGTTACGTGTGGTTGTGGCGCGACGTTTACCGTGGGCTCAACCCGTGAAAAAATCAACGTTGAAATCTGTTCAAAGTGTCATCCCTTGTATACGGGAGAAACCCGATTAGTGGATACCATGGGACAGGTTGAGAAATTTAAGAAGCGTTCTGATTTAGCGGCACAAACCGCATGGAAAAAGAAAGAACGGGTACAAAAAGAGCGTAAGAGTGAAAAGAGTCTTCGTGATCTGCTTTCGGGCATGTAATGTATGAATACCTCAGTCTGTTATTTAGAACTACGAGCAGGAGTTGGCGGTGAAGAAGCCAAATTATGGGCAAGCGATTTGTTTGCCATGTACACCAAATACGCACAAAAAAAGGGTTGGAAGGCGGCAATGGTGAGTGAAGATACCATGCAGATTAAGGGAGAAAACTGTTACACCTTATTAAAAAATGAAACTGGCGCGCACCGCGTGCAGCGCATTCCCACCACGGAACGGTATGGACGCATTCATACCTCGATTGCCACCGTGCTGGTAACGCCTGAGGTTCCCCAACAGGACGTGCACATTAATCAAAGTGATTTGGAATGGCAATTTTACCGGGCAGGAGGGCACGGCGGGCAGAATGTGAATAAGGTGGCAACGGCAGTGCGCCTCACACACAAACCCAGTGGGCTGGTGGTAACCTGTTCGACTGAACGTTTTCAGCAACAGAATCGCCAAATTGCCCTGGGCCTGCTGGCGGGACGGTTGCAGCAGCTGGAGGAAGACAAACGCCGTGGTATTCACTCGTTTTTCCTAGATCAGGCGGGTACCGGTGAGCGGGCAGAGAAGATTAGGACCTACAATTTCCCCCAAAATCGGTTAACGGATCATCGCGCTGGAAAAAGTTTTCATAATCTTGATAGAATCATTGAAGGTGACTTGGATAAGATGCTCAGCACCATACAATAATATATGAAAATACGAATACTGCCCCTCGGAGGGCTTGAAGGCGTTACTAAGAATATGTACGCCTATGAATACTGGGAAAACGATTCCGGCCCCAAAGATATCCTGCTGGTCGATTGTGGTGTGGGATTTTTGTCTGACCTTGAGGCACTCGGCGTTGATAGCGCCATTCCAGACGTTACTTATCTGAAAGACAAGAAGCACCTGATTCGCGCCCTGTTTATCACCCACGGACATGAGGATCATATTGGTGCCATTCCGTATGTCATTCGTGACATCGGATCACCGCCCATCTATGCACCCAAATTGGCCGCATTACTCATTAGGGAAAAAATTAAGGAAGTTGGCATCGAAGGCGTAAAAATCGAAGAAGCCAAGTATCACTTTGATTATGGCGCCGGCGCTTTTTCAGTACGATTTATCCATATGACGCATTCCATTCCCGATACGACTCATTTGTATATCAGAACGCCGGTAGGGAATATGTACCACGGATCTGACTTTAAAATGGACTTAACCCCGGTATATGGTGAACCGCCAGATTTTGCTGAAATAGCGCGGGCTGCCAAAGAGGGAGTTGACCTATTGCTTTCCGACGGACTAGGTTCTGAGCGGGAGGGGTATACCCTCAGCGAGCGCATTGTGGGCAAGACCTTTGATGAGGAAATGGGAGAAACCAGAGGGAGGTTCTTTATGAGTACCTTCGCGTCCAACATTTCACGTATCCGCCAGTGTGTGGATGCGGCACTGAAATACCATCGACGGGTGTGCTTTGTCGGAAGCAGCATGAAGCGTAATTCAGCTATAGCCATTACTGAAAAGTATTTGCGCATTAAGCGCGAACAGCTGATTGATGAG
>JANLHK010000109.1 GCA_024653645.1 Candidatus Roizmanbacteria bacterium
TAAGGAGGATTCTATTTACCACATTCACACGGTGCACCATCTGGGACGATGTTCGAACCTATTTAACATCAACTATTAATCCTCAAGAAAAAACCGCACTCCTTGTTGCTATATCTCATTTTAGAAAGAATGTAGAATCTGAGATGGTTCATAGATCTATTTAGATGATTCTTCAAGGTACATCGCGACAATGTGTTCAAAATACTGTTTTACTGTTTCTGGAGTTGGAATTGATGCATTCCCAACGGGTTCAATATCAAAATCAGGAAGATCTTTAAAATAGACTAATTGTTCTAAGAATAATTTAGAACTAAACAACGTTTTATAAACCTCTTCTGCAATGACTATAATCTCTTTCAACGTACTATACTCATTTTTCAGAATGGTATATAAATCAAAATAATCTCTATATGCTCCCCTGCGTCCAATGGTATATGCTTTTTTGATTGCAATCTCCGGGACAGAAAAGATTTTCATTCCATTTGATACTTCAATAGTCTCAAAATGAGGTGTGAAGTAATAATAGAGAAAGGTACACTTTACATTATTGGTATCAAAAAACGTGAGTTCATCACTTGAATCAACAGAAACTTCTTTAACTTGTATTACTTGAGAAATCTTTTCTAAAAAATTCTTTGGAATCGGTTGTTCGCTAAAAAAGTCAAAATCATATGAGAGTCTATGAGCAATTTGTAATGATAATCCAGTGCCTCCACCCAATACAAAATCTTGCACCTGCGGAATTAGTTTTTGCAGTAATTCTTGTCTGGTATTATCCAATATGTCGAGGTGTAGTTTTGAGATATCTTGTTTCATCAACTGGTTGTTGAATGTGTAAGATAAATTTAGTAATAAAATGAAAAGCAGATGCAGTATACACTTTTTGAGGTTGATGTAAAAATACATTCTTTAATTTTTCTACGCCTAGCTCTCTTTTAATAGTGGTAAGTGAATCTAAATTGCCATATGCAAGAACTTGATGTATGGTTCCAGGTGAATGCTTATCAGGATGAATCGTATGCCATAGGTATGTTTGCATGAATATAGTATACCGCAATTACAACAAGTTATATATAATCACTGTACTTAAAACCGCGGTGTCGCAACAAAGGTGAGTTTATTAAAGTAATACCCGGTTGCCTGAGTCGGATCTACACTTAATTGATAGCACATCGCCGCACGGCTCCCCGTTGTTTGCGCAGCGTTTGCCATAATCTCTCGAGGAATGGCGTCATCAAAAAGGCGAAAATTACTGGTAAACGAGGCATCCGTCCCCGTAATGTTACCTAACGTATATCCAAATCCATTGTTACCGGCTGTTACCCAGGCGGCTGCAGAGCTTGAGGAACAAGCACCATCACAGGTACCATTGGCAATTGAAGCAGCTCCCCCTAACGTTTCCAACGGCCCATCGGAGATCACCGTGAGGCTATACCCATTAGCGGCGTTAGTTACCACGTAGTGGGATTGGGCGACTCGGTAAAAAGTGTCCATATTAAGGATGGAGCCAAAAGGAACCGCGTAGGGAGTGCTGGCCGCACCGGTGGTAAAGCTGCCGCCATTGCACTGGGTTACGTTAGTGCTTGCCCCGATATTACCGCTATAGCCGTTACCCGAGTCATTAATCTGATAGGTAATGGACTCTTCAATATTGGCAGATACAAACACACCATCCTGGGGGGCCATTCTGATAAGGGTGATATTGTACACGAGTGAACCGCTTGCATTGGTGGTTTTAAGCTCGTTGGCGTAGCTATCGGCAAGTCCGCGTGTGTGGCTCGTCCCTTGCGGCACGGGGTTGATGAACTGCAAGGTTTGGTTGGATGCATGGCCAAAGGTAAAGCTATAGAAGGTGCCTTGGTCAAGGACTGACGAGGTGGTAATATTAATCGTATGGGTGCCGCTGCCCGTATTACTCAAAGATACCGCACTCACCGTGAAACCACTGCTGGTAAAACAGGCATTGCCACTGCAGCCCGTACCCGCAAGCAGGTCTGCCGGTAAGAGCGCGCTATCCCACCCGGTCGCGTCCGGAATGCCGTCTTGGTAGAGGCTGGTTGAGGAAGGAACGGTAAGCAATACGTGGCCGCCGCTCTCGACCGAATTTTGCGGCTGAAAGGTAACCGTGAGCGTACCGCTCTGAGAGGCAACGAGCTGATCGGTGGCCAGAAGATTTGCGGCCAAAGCAGGAGTAATGCCCACGGTGTCCGCGGCAACCGAGTTATTAACCTGGTAGGTGGTCTGATTCTGGCAGCCGGCCAATGCCGTACTCGTGAGGCATAAGATATCGCCGGGAAACAAATTATGCGTTTCCTCATCAAAATCTGCGCTGCCGGCAGTGGCAATAGTGAGAATACTTGCCCCGCTACTGTGGGCTCCGGAGAGAGCAGCCCGGAATGAAAAACGCGAGTTGCTCATGGTGATGTAGGGGTCATAAAAGGGAGATGGAACGCTTGCTCGCGTCAAAGAGAAATCGTCCGTAATAATTTCTTTATCAAGCTTAGCAACCACTCCGTACTCTCTTGACTCCGGCGCTCCGGTAATGCTAGCTGATAAACGCCACCAGCCGCTGCCTGCGTTGGCATAGGTTGTGGCGACTACAGCCCCGTTATAGTACAATTGGGCAATACTGGAGGTAACAGTGCCTCCCTGATTCCCCACCGTATTATCGTAGACGTAGGCTGAAAGCTCATAGTTAACCGCGTCTCCCACGTTGACGGTTTGGTACAGCTTCGCCTCTGAAACGGACCCATTGGTAACGGTATTTCCGCCGGTCGCGCTGCGACCGGAACTAGATGACCAAGATTGCGAGATGGCTACGGGATCACTGGTGCAGCGAAACCCAATACCCGTATCCGTGTAAGACGGGGCACCACCCAAACGCAGTGCAAACGCCCCGGCAAACGCCCCATCCGTCCCAATTCCCGCCGCGTAAGAAAGCGTGTACGTTGCCCGAAGGGTACGCCGCATCGGCGTCGGTGTAGATTTGCCCTACACCATAGGAGGAATTGTAACTTGAGGCAAGAGGCCGAATATCGTCATATGTCAACGAGCCATAGCCATTCAGGCTGGTAAACTGTACCCATTCGGAGGCAGGGGTGGCATCATAGGGCATTTCGCCCGTGGTACAGTTGGCGCCCGCACAGGTGATGGAGTTGTTAGTCCACTCCCATACGTTACCTGACAAGTCCCACAAAACCGCATCATTAGAAAGAGTAAAAGTCCGTCTCTGCTCCTTACCATCCGAGGCACCGATAGTGGTATTAAAGGGGCATTCAAAGGTGTCGCCGGAGCTATCGTTAGTACCGGTCCAGCCTAAACTGTCATCGGATGAGGCAGCGAGGGCGCTGGCTGGATTATTGTCCATGTGCCCGCCGTACATACAACCTGAATTAGCCGTACCCGTCGACCAGTTGGTGCCCACTTGCTCTGCATTGCGGGCAATCGTCATCCATTCATTATTAGTGATCAAATGAGCCGTATCATTTCCAATACTCACCGCCGCACATTTGGTAGCGGAAGTCGTTTGAGAAACAGAGACGTAGGGCGTACCCGTGGCCTGGGAAATAGCATTGTTGGACCCGTCATTTTTGGCCTCATATTTCATAGACAAGAAGTTAGTAGTGGAGTACGTTGCATTCCCTGGTACTTCTACCCAGCCCGAAGGCGGAAGCGCGGCGACTTGCCACGCAGAGTTGCTACTAGTAAAGCTGGGGTTGGCAAATAAATTACTGTCTGCCGATACACGGGTAGCAATAAGTCCGCCGATTCGGAAAGACAAAAAGGCCATAAAAATCACCATTATCACCACGATCACTATACCTACGCCTCCCACCCGTCGGTGGTTCGTCATCCACATGCTAGATTTAGCATACACCAATAAGACAAACAATAAAACCTTTTTTATATCAAATTGCATCGTTTGTATTGTGTTTAAATAAGCTTTTTTTTAGATTCCAGGCGTTTGCATGATTAAGATGGCCACGCAGTGAACACAGTATTTGATGCAAATCCCCTTCTGATAAATTTCCCTTTCGATACCGCCCAATAGCTTGTCGATGCTTTTTCTGCATATGTAGTAGTGTTTTACCCCGAACTAACCGGTGATCATAAAAGATACGATAGCCTACAAACGGGACACCTTGTTTGACTGGACTGATTCGTACTTTTTTGTGGTGCAAATCAAGAGATAATGCCTCTTTCAAAAAATTCCTGATGTGCTCACATACCTGCCGTAGGTGCTGCTGGTCGGGATGGATTATTAAAAAATCATCCATGTACCGGGCATACCACCGCTCATGTAGTTCTTCTTTTATAAAATGATCAAGTTCGTTAAGATAAATGTTGGCAAATAACTGGCTGGTTAAATTCCCTATGGGCAATCCCCTACGGGACTTGGTGGAGATAGACGTTGTATTGAGATCGGGAGAGGATAGAGACGTATGGTGAACCGTAATAATCTTATGGATCAGCGAAAATATTTTTTTATCATGAATTGTTTTACTAATCAGAGTAAGCAGAATATCCCACGAAATACTTTGAAAGTATTTTGCGATGTCGCACTGCAACACATATACCTCTTCTTTTCTTCTACTCTCTCTCTCTCTCTCTCTCTCTGCTTGCATTTTTTTACACCGAGCTGCCATGAGGAAAAGTTTAACTCTCTGTGCGCCAAAATGGGTACCCTTTTCAACGCGGCAGGCGTACGAGTCGTAAATAAACTTTTTTTCAAATAACGGCTCAATAACAGCCACTAACGAGTGTTGCACTACCCGATCACGAAAAGCAGGTGCGGCAATTCTCCTCGTTTTGGGGTCGTGCACCATAAAATATGTATACGGAGACGGTGTATACGTACCATGGGTAAGTTCATTACTTAACTTCTCTACGTTACTTTCAAGAAAAAAGCCAAATCGTAGAATAGAGTCGTTATAGCGCTTACAGCGTCGCGCTTTATAGTAGGCAGATAAAAGGGCGGTAAAGTTACTTATTTGTTCATACATAGTTTCATCATCACAAAAAAGGGCCGATTCTTCAACTGAACCGGCCCCCACTTAATCAAACCTATTTACTCCCGTCCCGCGACAGCGCGGGGCGAGAAATACAGGCGTTATATTTGTCACAATCCCAACTTACCGGATTGGATCAGGAAAGGATCTTTGTGATCAAAAAGGTACGGGATATCTATCCATAAACAGATATCAACTCACCTAACACCGAGCTAGGCTCAATGATCACTGGTGCAGCGAAACCCAATATTCGTATTCGTGTTAGACGGGGCATTATTCAAATTCAGTGTAAATGCCCCGGCATTCGCCCCATTATTCCAATTCCCGCCGCGTTAGAAAGCTTTTGATCCTTCCCTTCTAAAATAATGTCATAGTTAGGTCCTGTTTTGCAACAGTGCTTTTTTCTTCTACTCTCACCCGCATCCAGCCCGTGAGTATTCTTCCTATTTCATTAAGCAGTTGCGCGCCATGGGCGTACTGTTTAATACTCATAAAGCGGAGGTCTTTGGTAAGACGCAGCAGAATGCGTAATTTATCAAGCTCATCAGACAGTTTGATTTGCAACGCTATGCGTCTTTTTCCTGTTTCTTTATTGG
>JANLHK010000116.1 GCA_024653645.1 Candidatus Roizmanbacteria bacterium
CAAGAAAAAGCAGGGCGTGATAGAGCGCCTCTATCCCAACAGTAACCGGGTATTGGTCAAAGACATTAACAAGGTAAAGAAACATGTCCGTAAGTCAGAGTCAATGCCCCAGGGAGGTATTATAGACGTAAACCGTCCATTGACAGTCAGCAAAGTGATGGTGGTATGTCCCTCATGTAAAAAAGCGACACGAGTCGGGATTGAGGTTGGCAAAGACGGTAAAAAACGTCGCATCTGTAAACAGTGTTCTAAACCATTATGATACATACTGAAGAATACAAACAGGTCGTTGAAGGTCTCAAAAAAGAGTTCAGCTATAAAAACGTACACCAAGTGCCGAGATTATTAAAAATAGTAGTCGGTATGTCGGTGACTGAAGCTCTGAAGGATAAGGGTGTGCTTGAGAAAGTAGCCAAGCAGCTTGAAATTATTGCAGGCCAAAAGCCCCTTATTACCAAGGCGCGTGTCTCAATCTCAACCTTTAAATTACGAAAAGGCGCACCAATTGGTTTGAAAGTAACGCTGCGGGGCGTCAGAATGTTTGATTTCTGGACAAAACTTGTTAGAATTGTACTCCCGCGCATGCGTGATTTCCGCGGTATTGATCCGAAAGGATTCGATGGCCAGGGAAACCTGAATATAGGATTTAGGGAACAGGGTATATTTGCTGACCTTGAATATGACGCCATTGATAAGGTGCGTGGTCTTGAAGTAACGATTGTAACAACGGCAGGTACGAATGAAGAAGCTCATCGGTTTATGGAGCGGTTGGGTATGCCTTTTATAGGTTCAATAGAAAAACATGGCAAAAACAAGTGATGTCGTTAAATTTCTGAAGAAACAGAAGTATCCGGTTCGTATGGTGAACCGCTGTAGTTTGTGTGGACGCAGCCGTGCGTATATTCGTCGCTTCGGCATGTGTCGCATCTGTTTTAGACGAGAAGCGTTAGCCGGCAACATCCCCGGTATTGTAAAGGCATCATGGTAACCACACAAGTCATTTCTGATCCGGTCGGCGATATGTTAATCCGTATGAAAAATGCGTCGATGGGTGGTACGGGACAATTTGAAGTTCCGGCGTCCCACGAGCGTGAGCGGGTACTCGTCGTATTGCAACAAAAAGGATTAATCAGTGGTGTTGAAAAAATTAAATCAGGTAATTTTGATGCACTGCTTATCACCTTGAAGGATGCTAACCGCGTGATTGACATAAAGCGAATCAGCAAACCAGGCAGAAGACTGTATATTAAGCATAACGAATTGTATTCAGTTAAAGGTGGAAGAGGATTTTTGTTATTAAGCACATCCAAAGGGGTACTGACTGAATCCCAGGCACAAAAGATGGGCGTAGGAGGCGAGTTAATCGCTGAATTAGTATAAAGGGCATATGTCTAAAATTGGAAAACAACCAGTGATGTTGCCAGAAGGAACCAGCCTACGGGTTGAGGGTTCCGTGGTGCATATACAGGGACCGAAAGGCACGCTGACGGTTGCCATTCCATCATTTTTTTCGGTGACGATTGCTGATAAAGTCGCAACGCTCGTGGTCACCAAAGAACGTGAAAATAGCTCGGCATTGCATGGACTGCACCGCACGCTGCTGGCAAACGCCGTTAAAGGTGTGAGCACTGGATGGGAAAAAGTACTTGAAATACAGGGAACCGGATACCGTGGCGTCATGGAAGGTACCAATTTGGTGCTGCGCCTTGGTTTTTCACACCAGGTGACGTTTACCCCTCCGGAGGGTATTGGGGTTGCGCTTAAAGGAAACAAAATTATGGTAACGGGCATTGATAAACAACAGGTGGGTGAAGTTGCGGCTTCAGTGAAGCGCATTCGTCCTCCTGATCACTATAAGGGTAAAGGTATTCGTTATGTCGGTGAAGTTATCCGCATTAAGCCTGGTAAGAAGGCAAAGGCGGCAGCATAATCGGGAGATGTTCACAATGCTTATAAAAGGATTATTAAAACAAATAAAAAAATCACGTATCCGTCGCGTAAAGCGCGTTCGTATGGCGGTTATGGCACAAAAACGGGTTCGTTTAAGTGTATTCCGATCAAACAAGCATATTGCGGCACAGATCATTGATGATACAGCCAAGAAGACATTGGCAGCGGTCAATGATATGAAAATGAAGGGCACTAAGCAGGAGCGCGCAAAAGCAGTAGGTATGCAGTTGGCACAGGAAGCAAAAAAGCAAAAAGTCACACACGTGGCCTTTGATCGGGCATGGTACAAATTTCATGGTCGCGTTCGGTCACTGGCTGAAGGCGCCAAAGAGGGAGGATTGCAATTTTAAATTAACCAACTATGGAAGAACTACAAGAAGAAGTATTACACATACGTCGCGTTTCAAGAAAAACGGTGGGTGGTAACCGCGCATCATTTTCAGTGCTTGTTGGTGTGGGTGACCGAAAAGGTACTTTTGGATTAGGCCTGGCTAAGGCTCCAGAAGTTCCTATTGCCATTCGTAAGGCAACAGCACAGGCGCGAAAGCATTTAATTAAAGCAAATCTGAGGGGAACCACGATTCCCTACGATATTGATTTTAAATTTAAAGCAGTTCGTATTTTACTGAAGCCGGCACCTCCCGGAACCGGATTAAAAGCAGGAAGCGTGGTACGTCAGATTTTATCACTGGCTGGTGTTAAGGATATTTCTGCTAAACTATATGGTTCCAGTAATCGACTTAATTTAAGCAAAGCATTGTTTATGGTATTTCAACAGTTGAAGAAACACGCATAACCTATGACACTTCATACATTACAGCCGCTCGTTGCAAGACGACAAAAGCGTGTTGGTCAAGGATGGGCATCAGGTGCCGGAACATTTTCGGGCAGGGGCGCTAATGGTCAAAAAAAGCGTGGCCAAATGTACTCCAACTTTACCGGCGGACAGATGCTGATGTCAAAGGGTCTGCCTATGTTGCGCGGAAAGTCAAAGAACAAACCGTTGCATCGTCGCGTGACTATTACGTTGCGACAGCTGGAGCGCACTCAGTATTTCAAGAACGGCTCGATGGTGAATCCTGAAGAACTCATTAAAGCAGGTCTTATGCGTGTTTCGGAAGCTCACACGTCAGTAGCACGTATAGTGGGAACCGGTGAGATCACCAAAAAACTAACGATTGCCATCGGGGCAACCAGCTCGGCAATTAAAAAAATCCAACATGCAGGAGGAACGCTCACTCCTTAACGTTTTAAAAGACGTCTGGCACAACCGCACATTGCGGTCGAAGGTATTGTTTACCTTCGCTATGCTGTTTATATTTCGTCTCTGTTCGTTTATTACCGTTCCATCCATTGATACTGCCCGTCTGCGTGAGCTGTTTTCCACTAATCAGTTTTTGGTACTTCTTGATATTTTCAGTGGAGGCACACTCGTAAACTTCTCCATTTTAGCCATAGGGCTTAACCCTTATATCAATGCGTCCATTGCGATCCAGCTGTTGACGTCGGTGTATCCTCCCCTGGAAGCACTGGCCAAAGAAGGAGAATATGGACGTTTTAAGATTAACCAATACACCCGACTGCTGACCCTACCCATTGCATTCTTACAGGGCATCGGTATGTATTTCTTTTTACTGAATCAAAAGATTCTTTCACCCTTGCCTTTTTTTGACCTATTAGTGTTTGCCGCGTCACTCGCTGCCGGAACCTTTATTTTGGTGTGGATCGGTGAGCTTATTTCAGAGTACGGCGTGGGAAACGGTATTTCGCTTATCATTCTTGCCGGTATCGTGGGGCGTCTTCCGGTTATGATTTTTCAATCAGGAACCACGATAAGCCAGGAAACCATATTACCCACTCTGTTGAGCATTATATTCTCGTGTCTCGTAGTGTACTTTGTGG
>JANLHK010000121.1 GCA_024653645.1 Candidatus Roizmanbacteria bacterium
GTACCGCAATTATGGATAGATAATGATGTGGTTGTTGGGTTTAATAAGCCAGTCATAGATAACCTGCTTAATTTGTAGGTGAAGTTAACTCAGTTGAAAAGATATCTGGATACTGTGCATTTAGTTCTCTTGACAAGTCTTTCTTTTTCCAGTCATCAAAACTCAAATCATAGCTCATACTGATCGATTTCATTCCACTTATTATACAAATCTAATGTTATAAATGACTTTTTTTGGTAGTAGATTTTAGTACTTCATCTATCAAAAAAATCTGGTTAGTTCGAAGTAAGGGGAGCTTGTCTTGTGAAAAAAAACCATATTCCGAAACCTCATGTGTTGGAATAAAATCTCCCCCGATTAAGACACCTGTGTAACAAAGGTCAAGCCGCGCTGTTTTCCGATCGGTACGAATCTTAAGCGATTGATCGACACTTACCACTAAACCAGATTCTTCTTGTATTTCTCTTTCAAGTGCCTCTTGAGGATGTTCGCCTGACTTCAGATACCCACCAGGCAGACTCCAAGCATGAGGTCGATAGGTGTGTTTAAACAGGAGGATTTCTTCTTTTTCATTTAAAATGATTCCGGTAATGCCCACGAGAAACTGGTCTTGGAAAAATCTCATAACGAATAATTGCGCATCCTTTGGAAGATGGAGTATTTTCCAAATTTTAGCCAGTAACTTTTTCATAGCGCGTTTTTGTCTCCAGGCTCAACCCCTGAATCTTTGCCCAGTTTTTCATTCTTTATCTCTAACTGATGTACCCGTTTTGTTAGTTCTAGCACTTCTGCCTTGTTTTTCCTTATTTCGCCATCCTTACCGCGAAGCACAAAAGAATTTGAAACAGCATTGACGAGATAAGCTAGATAGGAAAGAACCAAACCAACAAGCAATGAGCCAATAATGACGTAAAAAAGAGGAATATTTGGAAGCACATAAAATCCCAAGTTTACTGAAACTGGCTGAAAATTGAACCTCGAAACATAAACCAACATCGATCCCACTATCAAAGACAGAATTAAAATTAGCATACTATTATTAATTTATATGTAACAAACGTTCCTTACATTATCTCAATATACCCATGGCTATAATACCAGTGAGAATCAGGTATCCTGCTATCAGATAGTTCAAGAATTTTGGAAACATAAGGATCAAAACACCAAATACAATTGATGAAACGGGGGTTAAATTTGAAAAAGATATATTCATATTTTTATCTATTTCGTAACATCCGGCCAATATATATAACAATAACGGCGCCTACTACAGCGACAATAAGACTGTATAGGTTAAATCCCGTTACTCCTGACTGTCCAATCAAGTTCATAAAATAACCACCGACTATCGCCCCTATTATTCCCATGACGATATCAGAGATTGTGCCCTGACCTGAGTCGGTCTTCATAATAATCGAGGCAATCCATCCTGCAATTCCTCCGAAAATAACCCAAAGTAAAATTCCCATACGTGTAATTGTATTAACTAATAACCTTCATCATTTCGACTGTTGAATGTCCACATCTATTTTGTCTGGCATGATTACTTGAGGCGCTGGCACATTGAGTTGAATGGGAGCCATATTCCGTATTGCTGGTAATCCAAAGTAAAAAAACAGTATGCCAAATCCAACCATGACCAAGACTCCAATTAAGAAGCCAACACCATTAGTTCCATCTGTTGAGGTTGGGTTGTTGACTATGGTGGTCATAATGATTTGACCGCATTATTAACTTTCTTTGTTGTTTTATCGAGTGAGTTTTTTGCTGAAGCAACTACTTTTTTTACTTTTATCTTGTCGGCCAAAATCTTTTTTTCAAGCGTTCTTTTCTCTGCATCTACCTGTTTTTGTGTCTTTGTCACAAAGTGAGCAACATCATCCCTCACTGTTGCTGCTGTTTGTGCAATTTTTTCTCTATTTTTTTTGTCGGAGAGTACCACTCCCGCAACAACAATTCCAGCTCCTACAGCTGCCCCAGCGACTGCAACAACCATCGGATTGATGTTACTCTTCACATCATCTTGGTGACTTATTTTTTGATCATTCATATTGTTTGATAATTAATTAATAAGTTCATAATTTGCTATTCTGTTTCTATATCTTTTGGTGTTATGGGATAGATAATCTCTAATAGATAGACCAATCCCCATGCGACACAAAGATACACAATTCCGGCAATTATAGTAGACCATTCAAGAACAGAACTTCCTGTTGCTGATATTCCCACTACCCCACTAAAAGGAACCGCAAGGGGAGCTGTTATAGAGTAAATCAAGCTAGTAAAACCAACATATTGGTTTGCGCCAAGCGCTTTAAGGACCAGTCTAAAAATAAGCAGTACTTCAATGAATCCTAAGATATACCAAATAATTTGATTGAATCGTAAAATGGTCTTCTTTTTTTCATATACCCGCTGAGGAGCCTCTCCCTGTGCTTGAGGCTCAACCGGTGTAATTGTTTTTTTAACTACCTGAGTTGGGCTTTGGTTTTCGACGATGGTCACTTCTTCTTGTGTTGTCATATATCGCTAGTATAAGACGAAATATAGAAATACGATGTAACGTGAGGGGTATAACCTGAGCGATTCACATTAAAGTAAAGGTGTGAGCAAGATTACACGAATTACGGGTTGAGTTTACGATTTTGATTTATCAAAAGTCAATTCAAGCTCAAGATTTTTAATATTTGAAAATTGCATGGAATGGTCAACATATTTCACTAGGCCTTTTTTTTCTAATACTCCGATTTCAATACTTGCTGTTTCTCGAGCGACTCCAACAAGCGTTGCGATATCTTGTTGTGTAAAACGATGATGTACTATTACGCCTTTAGGTTGTTCTTCTCCAAAATGTTTAGCTATATAAAGAAGTACGGAAATAACCCTTCTATAGGCATCGCTAAACACCAGGTGTTCAATACGAGAAAGCGTTTCTGCATAGTCTCCCAGAAGCTTACTCATGAGTTCAAGAATAATAGCTGGCTTATCCTTAATGAACTTAACCACCTGTTCTTTTGGGGCCCGTCCTACCTCAACTGAGGTTAATGCCTCATAAAAATAGATATTGGGTGCACCATTAATTGCCCAAATAAGAGGAAAATACGTAATAGGCTTGAGAATTTGAAGAGTCAATTCTATTCCTGCTTTGGAAATAGTATATTGTCGTACATATCCTTTTGTTAAGCAAAAGATTCCTTGAGGGTTGTCGTCTGCACGAATAAGATTTTCACCCTTCTTGTATTCGCGCGTGGAAAACTGTTTATAAAATACTTCGAACTCCTTCGTCCTATCAATATTCATTTTACTCGTTGATGGGGGGACAATAGGCTATAGTATACCATCATTATCTGAGAGATATTGTCCAGGGGGGAGGATTCGAACCTCCGTAGGGAAAACCCGCTAGATTTACAGTCTAGTACGATTGGCCACTCCGTCACCCCTGGGGTAACGGAGTGTAGTATAGCAAAAAAACTATGCTTCTTAAAAGTCTAACCGCATTCGCTGTGTCCACACGAATAGCATTTCTTACAACCTTCCTCATAAGCAAACGCCATATCGCCGCAATGGGGACAAATATCAAAGCTCGTCTTTGCTTCTTTCGTGCTGATCAGTTGAGGCTGTTGCATGACTTCTGTCGAAGCCACCTGCCCCTGTGCCTCCTCATGCTTTGCCAGGGGATTGGGCATATTGGCCGCAAAATGGCGGATCAATGTTTTTGCAATCGCGTCAGGTAAGCTACGGATTTTAGCATCACCAAAACCCAATGAACGTGCACCGCCAATACTGTCAAGCTGCTCAATAATGTATTCAAGGCGCTGTCGTCCGGTAAGGTGTGAATTCATACGCAGCACCAACGTTATGATGCGGCCCATTCCCTCTGCCATCGCAGCAACGTCAGAGCCTGCCTTCCCGATATTGATAAACACTTCAAATGGATTACTATCCTCATCCATATTAATGGTGATAAAAGCCGTTCCTACTGGGGTATCAATGGTATAGGTAGAACCATGCATCACGCCACCACGAGGACGAATATCATAGGCCGGCTGCTTTACTTCTACCGGCTCTGGTTTCTTCTCCTCCTTACGGGTAAGCACCCCTGGACGAGAACCGTCACGCATATACGCAATTCCCTTCAGGCCCAATTCGTAGGCAAGTGTATATACTTTTTTTACGTCCTCAACCGTATGTGAATTGGGTGCGTTCACGGTTTTGGAAATAGAGGCGTCAACATATCTCTGAATGGCTGCCTGAACCTTGACGTGATCCTCTGGTGACAAATCATTAGCGGTGACAAAGAAGTCAGGCTTCTTAGCCTCCTTAACGTGGCCATTGGTAAGGCTCATGTCCTTTAACCAGGCTTCATACAGCGGGTGGCGAATCACGTGTTCGCCCAGCCGGTCACGACGAATAAATTCAAACTCGTAGATCGGCTCAATACCTGATGTTACCCCCACCATTAACGATGTGGAGCCGGTGGGCGCCTGCATTAAGATAACCGAATTGCGAATGCCATATTTGCGAATCTTGTCCTGCAACGTTTTGGGCAGTGCCTTAATAAAGCGTCCTTGCGGATACAGTTCTTTGTCAAACTTACCAAACGCGCCACGCTCACGTGCCAACTGTATTGATGCATCATATGCCTCATCACGAATCAGCTTATATATCCGATCAATCATTTTTAATGATTCGGGTGAGCCGTAGCGCAAATGCATCTTGATCAATGTGTCTCCCAAACCCATGGTACCGATACCAATGCGACGCTCTCCTTCAAGCTGCATTTTACGAATGCCATCAAATATGTACGTATCTTCATCAATCACGTTATCCTGAAAACGAACCGCAGTTCGTACGGTTTTCTTCAACGACTCATAATCAAACACGCCGGGCGTTCTAAAACCATCAGATTGTCGTACAAACGCAGCCAAATTAATGGAACCGAGGTTACAGACGCCATAGGGAGGCAGGCCTTCTTCTCCACAAGGGTTGACGCAGTTAATACGGTTCCAGTACCAGTTGTTGTGCCACTTATTATACCGTTCCATAAACACCACGCCTGGTTCGGCTGATGCCCATGCTGCTTGGGTAATAAGGTCCCAGAGGTAACGAGCTTTGATGGTTTTTTTTACAATCACCTTTTTGCCGAGCTTTTTCCAAGCAACCATATCACCGTCCCATAGGTCGTCATACTCAGGATCATGCACATCAGGAAATACCAGATCCCAATCACCATCGGATTTTACCGCCGCCATAAAGCTGTCTGACACACACACCGAAAGATTGGCGCCATTGATGCGGCTAAGGTCCTGCTTGACCGTAATAAATTCCTCTACATCTGGATGCCAATCCCAAATCATCAGCATGAGGGCACCACGACGGCTTCCTCCCTGCTGAATAATATCTTTAGTTGCTAGCGAAAACAGCTCTGCCCAGTTACACGGGCCTGATGAAAATCCATTGACCTTTTCAACCCGGGCGCCACGGGGTCGCAACGAAGACAGGTTAATACCCACTCCGCCGCCATGGGCCATAATTTCAATCATTTGCTTCAGTGTTTCAAGAATACCTCCGCGTGAATCTTTGGGGCTGGGAATAACAAAACAGTTATAAAACGTAACATCATAGCCGGTCCCCGCGCCAGCAAGAATGCGACCTCCAGGTACATACTTAAAATCGTCCATGGCTTTGTAAAACTCTTGCTCAATTTTGCGCTTCTTATCCTTTGGTTC
>JANLHK010000124.1 GCA_024653645.1 Candidatus Roizmanbacteria bacterium
CAAATGATACCGTATTAAAGTACAGCTCAAGAATCTCACGCTTTGTGAAATTGCGCTCTATGCGCAGAGCAATAATAGCTTCCTGCAGTTTTCGTACTATGGTGCGCTCTTCAGACAAAAACACATTTTTGGCCAATTGCTGCGTTATGGTTGATGCGCCGTGCGTTTGTTCGTGGGTTAGGTTGTACCAACCGGCTTGCACAATGGACAGTGGATCAATGCCCCAGTGTGAATAGAATCGCTTATCTTCTGCTGCAATAATGGCGTTTTGCAGGAAGACCGGTACTTGCGATAACGGCACGGGGATGCGGTTGATATTGTCGTATGAGCTATAGAGCAGTGTTCCGTGACGGTCGTATATCAGGGTTGATGCGGGCATAGAAAAATCTGGTAAGGTTTTGGGGTTCGGGGTTTGTGCGACGAACGCATTGATTTGTACACCTCCCAATATGACGATTGCTAGCAAAATGCCAGCACCGGTGGCAATCACGATATGATAGCGTTCAAGATGAATAGAATGTATACGATGTGGGACCGTGACTTTCGGAATTCGGGGGAATGAGGGAAGTCTAATCTTAATGTTTCGTATTCGTTTTATGGAAGCAATTGTGTGTGTGCGAATATACTTTTTACTGGTCTGGTAGAAATGGATACAGAAAGAAATACAGCGGTTAGAAATTGCAACGATACGATTTAAGCTCCATATAATGGAGCCTCCCAACGCTATGATTCCTTTCGTGAGGAGAGTAAGAGCCCTTAATACGAGGGTACCGACTGCGCTGATAGTTTTAATCAATGAAAATACTATCGGTAAGAAATATTTAATTAGTTTCATAAAAAAATGTTGTTGAAATGCTCTTTATAGAAAAGATTAAGACTTATCTTATCATATTATAAGCCTATCATCAATAGAGTTCTGGAGTTGAAAGCAGCTTTGCTTTGACGACGAAGCGACGCGACCAATCGAGACCCACACAGGTATATAAAGTAAGCTCAGCTGATCCATTTGAATCAAGCACACTCGTTTTATCAGGATTGACCGTTTCAGTTCTATAGACCTGGTATACATACCAATCATCATTGGTAAATATATGCACGTAATCATTTTTTTTGATGCGGTTGAGGTTGCCAAACAGCTCGGGAAGGGCATGTGAAAATATGATGGCATTACCATTGGTACCGGGGAGTGGACTGCCTTCACCAAATGATGCGCCATCCAGGTGTACCTCCCAGGTGTCAAAGACAATCTGTGCCACGCTGACCGGTAAACTAATACCAATGCGCGGTATGATTATTTTTTCCGGTTCACTTGGTACAGCCTGTACGCTGGTGGGAAAAATCAATGAAACCAGCAGGCCGAAGGCCACAAAAAATCCAATAAGGTTATGACGTATCATGGAACTTATAGTATACACTATGTAGGGTGCCAGTGTTCTCGAATATTGCCCACTAAATACAAAGATCCGGTTACCAGAAGCATGCTGTTTGTATTATCAATGTTTTTCAATGCGTATACGAGAGCCTTAAGTGGCTCTTTAACAATGGTTACTGGTATATGACTATTCATCGATGTTATAACCTGAGTTAATTGTTGCGCAGACAAGGGAAGTTTACCTTTCACATGTGGTTCACTTACAATAATACGTGAAGCATAGGGAAGTATGGGGGCAATGGTCCGCTTCGTATCTTTACTTTCGAGCACTCCCACTAATAAGGTGATAGCTTTGTGATGATATCGCTGCGCAATCAGTTCGCTCAGTGCCTCCATTTTTGCTGGATTATGTGCACCGTCAAGTACGCACAGGGGTTGTTGCTGCATAATTTCAAAACGGCCAGGAATTTGTACGGTTTTGAATGCCTGGCGTACGTTCGCCTCCTGCAGTTTTTTGTTTTCTCCTTGCAGTGCTAATTGGGCAGCCATAAGGGCACAGGCGGCATTTTGTGCCTGATAGCGGCCGGACAGATTAATATACAGGTTGCTATAGGTACCGAAGGGAGTTGCAATAGTCGCGGTAATGCCTTGATCATGAACTACCACATCAGAGGCAGTAAAGTCTTCCCCAAAACAATATAAATCGCTGTTTTTTTCTTTTGCCTCGGCTTGCATAACGGCAAGCAGCTTTGGATTGGTGACGCCGGTGACGCTGGGCATACCGTGCTTAATAATGCCTGCTTTATGCCAGGCTATGTCAGTCAGATGGGGTCCCAATTGCTTAACATGATCGTAATCAACCGTAGTAATTACGGAGACACGGCTATTAATAAGATTGGTTTCATCGTAGCGTCCCCCCATACGGGCTTCACATACTCCCCACTCCATAGGCTCCTCTCTAAATACCAAGTGGACCAATGCTGTCCAGGCCTGACCATAGGTAGGATTGGTATAAGCAATCATTTTTCTGAGGGCAGTAATGTAAGACTTAAATAACGGCATATCGATTTGGGATCCATTAAGCTGAATCTTTTCGGTTGGCAGCTGTAAATACGGACTCGTATGTAGTCCTACCGTATGGCTGCTCTGCTGCAGCAGTGCCGCAGTCATGGTTGCTACTGAACCTTTGCCGCTGGTTCCAGTGATATGAACGGCTTTATACGCCCGTTGAGGATTGCCTATCACTTCAAGGATTTTTTGCATACGATTCAGGCGCTCCTCGTACGTTCTCCGGGTCTTGTTTGGAGCATAGTCTTTATGTATTCCCTCAGGATGAGTAATAAGTGAATCGAGCCAGGTTGTATGATGTGTCATGTGATGTATAATAGTGTTCGCCTTATTATATCTCATAGGGTCTATAGCTCAATGGTAGAGCAGCGGCCTCTTAAGCCGTTGGTTGAGGGTCCGAATCCCTCTGGACCCACTCATAGTCAAGTAGTTCACTCGAAGTTATTGT
>JANLHK010000010.1 GCA_024653645.1 Candidatus Roizmanbacteria bacterium
GAATAGGTTGGGTGCTGCGGTAGTTTCGCTCCAGTGAGAACGTTTGTGCCTCGGGAAAGTCTTCCTTAAATTTTTCCAGATTCGTAAAATCAGCACCACGCCATGAGTAGATGCTTTGCGAAAAATCTCCGACTACCGTAATGTTGCGGGTGCTTTTTCCGATATAGGATGCAATCATGTATTGGGCATGATTCGTATCCTGATATTCATCGATCAATACAAAGGGGTAATTCTGCTGCACTGATGACAATATGGTGGGCTTTTCCTGGAATATGCGGGCAGTTTGTGCCAGCAGATCATCAAAGTCAAAGGCGTTGAGCTCCTCCAATTTTTTTTCGTAGGCTTGGTAGAGTGCGGCCAGGTGCTCCTGAAAAAAGTCTGAGGCAGCGTCTTTTTGCATCTGGGGTGTCTCCAGCATGTTTTTGGCGTTTGACACAAAGTTCAGCAGGCTTGCCGGAGATATCCGTAGCGATGACGGTTTTTCTTTAATGAGCTCTTTTGCAAGGCTGTCCTGATCGCCCGTATCAAGAATGGCAAAGTTGCGGTCGCGTTTACCTAACGGGCCGTATTTGCGCAGCAACACCACGCAAAATGAATGAAAGGTACGCGCTGTAATAAGCTGGGGTTCCAGTGAGGGATCAATCTTTTGCCTAATGCGTTCCTTCATTTCTGCCGCGGCCTTGTTGGTAAAGGTTAGCATTAACAGCTCATGTGGTTTGCTGGTTTTAGAATCCAGCATGTACATAGCCTTGTAGGTTAAGACGCGCGTTTTCCCTGATCCGGCCCCTGCCATGATAATAGAGGGCCCTCGTACATGGGTAACGGCATCCAATTGTTCCTTGTTGAGCTCGGTCGCAAATCGGGATTGCATGGGCTATAATCTTAAAGGCTCACACCATGGAAAACAACATAATCGTAGGCAATCTGAAAGCTTTTTTAAATCACGACGAGCTTTCGCACTGGATTAAGACGTTTGTACGGCAGGCTGCGTCATATAATCTGCAGAATAAAACCGTTATTATCTGTCCTCCCGATTCGCACTTACAGTTGTTTTACGATACGCTAATGCCTACTCATTTGGAAGATAGGGTAGCCATAGGAGCACAAGACGTGTCAGCCTTAAGTAAAGGAGCGCATACCGGTGAGATTATGGCTCAAACCGTGTCGCAGTGGGCACGATATACTCTGATTGGCCATCATGAGCGTCGGGTAGCAGGAGATACGCCCCAGACCATACAGGAGAAGCTTACGCAGGCATTGGCAGGCTCACTGAAGCCGATTGTGTGTTTGGAGCAAGCAGAGCGCTATGAGGGTAAGGTTTGGGCTTACGCCTATGAGCCAGCAGCAGCCATTGGGACCGGTGCTGCACAGTCTCCCCAGGAGGCGCAAGCGGCACTGTTGGCTATAAAACAAAGTGATCCCTCGGGATTATGCTTGTATGGCGGCAGTGTTGATGTTGACAATATTCATGCCTACATGGAAGTGGGCTTTAATGGGGTGTTAATAGGTAAAAAATCAATCGATCCGGTTCATTTTTTGAAACTTATAGAGGCAGTTTGATACAATAGTCCCTATGAAACAGTCCATTGACCTTTCTATACTGGTACTTTCCTACAATACCAAGGACCTTACCCTACGGTGTTTAGAAACGATTTATGCTCATCCACCCACGAATGGTAGCTATGAAGTGCTGGTATTGGACAATCAATCAACCGACGGCTCAGCTGCTGCCGTTGCGGCAGCGTATCCGCAGGTGCGTTTGTATGCCTCAAAAGTAAACATGGGGTTTGGGAAAGGCAATAACTATCTGGCCCGCAAGGCGCATGGAACCGTCCTCTTGCTTTTGAATTCAGACATTGAAGTTATGAAAGGGTCATTGACCCGGTTGTACGAATGCTATCAGGTTCATCATAAGGAAGTGGGATTTATGGGCGGTAAGCTGCTCAATCCCGACAAGACCCCCCAACCTTCATGTGGCCCGTTTTATCGGCTGCCCATTGTCTTCGGAGCGCTGTTTTTACGAGGTGATTATTGGGGTTTGACCCGATGGTCTCCGGACCGGTTTACGATTGTGGATTGGGTATCCGGCGCCTGTATTATCACCAGTAAGCAGGCATACAATGCTCTTAAGGGTTTCGACGAGCGCATCTTTATGTATATGGAGGAAATTGATTTACTGTATCGCGCCCGTAAATCAGGGAGCTTGACCGCAGTCTGCCCTGACGCACAATTCATTCATTACGGATCAGCCTCTTCTCAGGGACGGACGAAACCAATTCTTAATGTCTACAAGGGTTTTATCTATTTTTATACCAAACATCATGATGCGGTATCGCTTTTTATTCTGAAGCGTATGCTACAATTAAAAGCATTAGGTGGGTACACACTGGGGTTATTATTGGGAAATGACTATCTGAAAAAAACTTATGGCAAAGCTCTACGCATGGTTTAAACCTATTAAGGAAGCAAAACTTCGCTTTATTCATTATGTATTGCTACTGTATATCTTTTTTATTCCCCTCTGGCCTAAAATTCCCTTCAAAGACGTTGAGTACACCTACATTAATATTCGATACGAAGATTTATTTGTTGCGTTTGTCCTGTTTTTGTTTTTAATCGAGCTGCTGCGCAAGAAACTAACGCTTACCAACAAGTTCTTGAAGCTTTTTGTTGCGTATTGGGTGGTGGTGTTTGTGTCATTTTTGATCGGACATTATGTGTTGAATACCGTTCCGGTATTTAATATTGGACTCTTGCATAGTTTGCGCAGAATCGAATATATGGCGCCTTTTTTTGTATTCTTTGCTGCTATTGAGAATCCGAAACAATGGGCATTGTTAGTAAAGTCTTCAATGTGGGCCCTATTATTGGTGTGTATTTATGCCATGGGCCAGAAGTTTATCGGGTGGCCTGCCTACCTCACGATGAATCCGGTCTTTTCTACCGGCATGCCCCTTAACTTAACCGAAGAATCACGCATTGCCTCAACGTTTGGCGGCCATTATGACCTAGCAGCTTTTTTGGTATTGTTGATTCCGGTTACCTTGGGATTTGTTATGGGTGGAAAAAGGCGTTACTTTTTCTTGTTCCTTTTTGCGCTATTGGTGTTAGCGTATACCGCCTCACGAACTTCATCCATTGCTTATATCGTGTCAACCATGGCGTTTTTGGTCTATAAGCGTCAATGGAAACTCGGGGTACTGGTTCTGGTTATCAGTGTATTAATGATGACCTTCACCAAAGACCTTACGAACCGTTTTATGAAAACCTTCAGTGTGCGCCAGATCTTGGTCAATAACAAGACGGGGGAACAATATATCTCTCAAACCACCACGACCAAAGATGAGTTGCCCGGAGGAAGCGTGTATGTGCCGCTGACCGGTAAGGGTAACCAAGTATCTGAAGCAGATAAAAATAGGTTGAAGGATGAACTGAAGTTGAAAAAACAATATGAACAACTGATGGCGACACAGGGAGGAGGGTTAGCGCCAGGACAAGCGACCGGTGCGGGGACGATGAAACCTGAGGATTATCAGGCAGTCTCCGGCGTGGTGTATGATATTTCAAGCGCGACTCGTTTGCAGGTCGAATGGCCTCGTGCCATTAATGCCTTCAAGCGCAATCCCATAACGGGTACCGGACCATCTTCGATTACCGAAGCTACCGACAATGACCTTCTGCGGGCATTGGGTGAAACCGGATTTTTGGGTTTCGTCGGACTGTTTGGAACGGCACTGTACTTGCAGTGGATATTGTTCCAGACGGCACGAAAACACAAAGGGTTGATCTCAGCGGTATTTGGCGGTGTGGTGTTTGGAGCGGGTGGCTTAATGATTAATGCGCTCTACATTGATGTATTTGAAGCTTCGAAAATAGCCTTCTTCGTTTGGGCATTCTGGGCTATTTTTTACAAGGCAACTACATTTAAAGAAGATTTGAAGTTATGAAAAAAAGATCGCTGTTCCCCATTATCCTGTTTGTACTTGTTTTTGTCGTTGCGGCTGTTGCCCGATGGCAACACATCAACGCACCCATTGCCGAATGGTTTTCATGGCGACAATCTGATACGGCAGCCGTTGGGAAGCTGTATGCCAAAGATGGCATCGATCTGTTACGACCCCGCTACTACGATATCTCAAGAATTCAATCAGGAATTGATAATCCTCAGGGACTGCGTATGGTGGAATTTCCTTTGTATAACGCTTCATTTGGCTGGCTGTACAGAACGTTTCCACAGATATCGATTGAAATGTGGGCACGATTGGTGACCGCACTGCTGTCATTGGGTGCGCTTACTGCTCTTTATATTATGCTGCGTGATGAAATGGGTGAGGCGGCAGCATTCTTTGGCGGACTATTTTTTGCCCTGAACCCCTACGTCGTATTCTATTCACGAAGCATCTTGCCTGACATGCCCGCAACATCGATCGCGGTTATGGCGGGATTACTGGCTCATTACTATGCCCGAACCAAACATTGGTATTGGCTCGTCGGCACCTGTCTGTTATTTGCCGTGGCACTTCTGATTAAACCAACCGTGATTTTTTATGCGCTTCTGCTAATGTACTTTATATTCAAGGGTGCGAGTAGCAAGCGCATGGCTGGAGTATTAATCGTAGTGGTCTTGGGCCTGGCGGCTATTCCGGTGTACTGGTGGCGCCAATATATTTTGCAGTTTCCTGAAGGGATACCTGCCAGCGATTGGTTGCTGACGTCAGTGAATACTTCAACGGGTCTGCATTCAGTATTTATGCGACCAGCATTTTTCCGTTGGATACTATTTGAACGCATTAACAACCTTATTCTGGGTGGCTATTTGACCTTTTTTGCCATTCTGGGGTTGTTCTTGAGCAATAAGAAGGGCTATATACACTGGGTGTTTGCCGGTGTCGCAGCGTCATATCTCTTGACCTTTCAGGGCGGCAACGTGCAGCATGACTACTACCAAATTATTATTACTCCTGCCTTGGCAGTACTTATTGGTGCTGGGGTGCATTTTTTGCTGAACCAGCGGGGATTTGGATTTCGGGCCGTTCGCTACCTGAGTATTGTAGTTTTGTTTGTACTGGGGATTGCATTCTCCTACTATCAGGTAAACCCGTACTACAATCAGAATTCTGATTTACTGCTTATTGCTGACGTGATGAGATCAATCACCAAAAGCAGTGATCGGATTGTGGTTGATGCCCAGGGCGACTCGACGGTATTGTATGTGGCGGAACGATTTGGATACCCTGCCATTTATAACGAGCTTGAAACGATCAGAGCAGAGGGTAAGGCAGAGTATTTTGTAACGACCAATAGTGATTACAAACAAAAACTCGACGGAGTATATCCGCTGGTGTTTGAAAACGATAAAGTCCTTATTTTTTCTCTATGAAGCTTTTGATGGTGACTCCCTACTTACCGTATCCGCCGGTAAGTGGAGGGCAGACCCGCTCGTATCATCTCATAACCCGACTTGCCAAGAAGCATAAAATTACTCTGTTCTGTTATTACCGACATGAGGATGAACGGCAGTTTGTGAAGCACCTTGAACCATTTGTCGAAAAGGTGGTATTGGTAAAGCGTCGTCCGGTACTGCACCCTTTTCATATACTGTTGGGTATTTTTTCTTCCATGCCATTTTTATTGGTCAGTACCTATTTTTCTCGAACGTTAAGCAGAGAGATTCAGCGTGAGTTGGATAGTCAAGAATACGATCTTATTCATTGTGAAACGTTTTACGTTACTCCCAATATTCCGTTAACTTCTATCCCCATTATTCTTGCTGAACAGACGGTTGAATACTATGTGTATGAACATTTTGTACAGCATCTGCCCAGCATATTCCGTGGATTGTTTTGGTTGGAGTTGAAGAAGCTGCTTCATTGGGAAAAAGCCATGTGGCAACGGGCCCAACGAATTCTTACGGTGTCCCTTGAGGATAAAAAAG
>JANLHK010000073.1 GCA_024653645.1 Candidatus Roizmanbacteria bacterium
GATTATTTTAGAAGCCAGGTATGGTACTTAACCCAACGTGCTAAACAGCTTATACAGGCAGACTCATTAAGGACTAAAGGGAAAATGATTATCCTAGATACACTTTTGCATTCAACATTAATTTTTGCAAAAACAAAGTTGAATAATAAAGATTTTTCCGCGCTGGAAGATTTATGTTTTATGATATCCGATCTTTTACCAAAACCAGATTGCGTAGTGTATTTATACGCACGTCCAGAATTTTTATATAAAACGAGGAGGATGCAGAGAGTAAAAGATGGTAGCGGGCCCAAAAGTGACGTAAGTGCCAGCTTGGAATGGATTACGCAAATCTGTTCGTTACACCAGCATTATTTTGATTCGTGGAACCAAACGCCCTTACTTAAAATCAATGTTGAAGAAGTAGATATTAAAGAAAAAAAACAATTCTTAAGTATTGCTAACAGAATTAAGACTATGATGTAAGGCTTGCTTTCTCTTTTTTTCTTGTTACAATTACCTATGGGTGTAGATAATTCTATACATCATTATTCGGAACCCCCATCTTCGCAGGAACAACTACGCGCTACATTATGTGAGATAGACTCACTTCAAGGTTATATTGCTAATGGAGGAACCATAAATCCTCAATTTGTTGGGGCATTCGAATTGATAAAGGATACCTTATTCGGACTAACGGGCGCTGACCTTATCACGGTAGCTCGTAATGTGGGTATTACTGACGCTACGAGTAACAAAGGTGTGATTAATGCTTTTACGGGATCAGTATTTCCAGAATTAGGAACCAGAACCGTTGAACAACATGGTGAGTACCTCGGCGATATACAAGATCGTCTTCTGGGGCATTTTGGATCACGTGGCGTCAATGCTGTATCGACCGGCTCGTACGCACTGAGAGGTGAACCATCAACGCAGTTTTCAGATCTCGATATTCTGGTATCTCCGGCTCAAGGAGGTGAGATGGGGTTTCTTGACGCCATTAACAGCCTCCCAGAACTGGGTATCTATGGTTTTACTGGTGATGAAAATGGAGCATTAGGAGGAGCAAATATGGTTGCTGAGCGTGGCAACGCGGGGTATGGTTTAATTCGTGCTCTGACAAGCGAAGGATGTACTATCGAGTTTCTTATTATTGGCAATAATTCTTTAGCTGAAGTTGCACAAGTCGGTGGACGTGTTCCTCGTTGGCAACAAACAAAACGACCAGAGTTTAGTGTTCGTAGTTTTCGTGCTCCCCATGATCCTACTCGTGTTCGATTACTCGATGCAGACCATAATTTTATTTGCTGGCCAGAAATACAAGACTCAGATGGTTCGGTGCATCATGGATTGGGCTTCTTGGAAAATTTAGTATTAGCTGCAGATACTCAAACGGAAGCTGCCGTTGATACGAGTATTCAAACGGCACGCCAAAATGCGTTTCGGACAGCCGCCTCTTTGATGGAAAGGCATAATAGCCCTTCATTAAATGGGAGGTCCGGCGAGGGCTTTTTGGAGGTCTTAAGCTATGCCGGTCCACCGCGACTCGCAGAAAGACGTCGTAGCGAAATGCTTCAACATTTTGAAACAGCTCAGCAAGATTGCGCACTCTAATTAGAGCACCAAGAAGGGTATCTGCATTTCTTGAGGGGTCAGTCCGCCGTGATGTCCGCGATAGACCAATCTAAAGGTACCGGTTTCACCATACCACCATACCGCGTGGTTGTTATACGGAAGGAGCGTCACTGAGCCGACCTTTTCTGTAAACGCCTGTGATGCTGGGCCAAAAAATCCCTGCTTGATGAGTTGCTCTGTTTCGATCACCTCTGCTTTACCAGCTAATAGTGGCGCAAGATGCTCAATAACTCGTGCAATATGCTGTTGAGGCACTCGCAAGAACATATCGCGCGGTGACCCGATGGGAGCAATGGGTTTTCCGTTATGTTTTTCTAGATACGGCTCAACATGTTTTTTATAGGTTGGCAGTTGGTCGATATAGATGCAGGTTGCCGGATCAACCGAAGCCATGCCATGATCGGCAGTGAGCAGAATGGTAAGGTCTTTAACATTTTTAATTTGCTGGTACAGCAAATCCTCGAGCATCGTGAAGGTGTTATGAATCTCAGCAATCTGGAATGGCGAATGGGGGCCACCTAGGTGAGCGGCACCATCGATAAAATCGTAGTAATAGAAAAAGTATTGCTTCCCCTTGGTGCTGGTGATATTTTCTGCTAATTCCGTAAGTCCGCGGGCAAATGATGAGTAGGGATGGACTATGGCTCCATCAAATACTACATCGGAATATTCTGATGGCGTATACATATTATATTGATGAATATGAGAGGTAACCCCTTGTTGCTTAAGTCGTTGGTATATCGTTTCACGAGGAAATAGGTCTTGTGGTCGTACGCCTAATGCGTTCAGTGTCCCTCTTCCTTTTGTTCCATTGGCTACGCTGAATAACAGCGGATTAATGAGCTGTTTAATTTTTGGCTCCCAATAGGTCCATTCATAAATACCGCTTTCTCCGCTCGTTAAGCCGGTATGAATATTGGTAACGTGCGCTGCGGTGGTAGAGGGGAATTGGCTCGTTAATTTTGAAACGGTGCCTTGTTTAATAAATCGTGAGAGGAAGGGATATGTGTGTTTATGTTTTTCAAAAAACTCCCACCCAAAACTGTCAATAAACAGTAACAGTACTTTATTGGAGGCTGTTTTTTTTCCCAGTGTGTCAAGCGGCAAAGCTCGGTTGCTGTTGCCAGTCAGCAGGCGCTCAATGGTGCCGGGTATGTTTGAAAAACAATATGAATCATAGAGCGGGCGCATGAATTGATCATGGTAGGTGGCTTGTGCCACTGCTGTTATGGAACGACGATTCATCATGATACAGTGGGTGTATTATACAACGGCATGTGATTTGTATATAATCTTTCTACTATGGGAAGAAAGAAGGCGATCCGTATACCGATCGTGGGAGGAAAACTGAAGTCAGGCACAATCTACAGTATTTTTGCGCTTTTGCTGATATTGGCTTTTGTGTTGCTCGCCATTTCTTTCAACCAGAAAGCTGAAGGTCTTGCGTGGGCACGCGTGTGGATGATGAATCAGTTCGGCGCGTTCGCGTTTATCTTTCCAGTTTTTTTCCTGATGGCCGGCGTACTCTCCATACAACCAAAAAAAATAAAATTGGTGAAACCGCGCTGGATGGCAGGCATTGTCCTGCTGTTTATATCATTATTGGGATTGTTTGGAACCGGTGAGGTGGGTATCGTACTACAAGTAACGGTTGCCGATTTTATTTCATCACTGGGCGCCAGCGTGTTGTATCTGACACTGTTTCTTATCAGCATGCTTATTATTTTTGAGCTCTCACTCCAGGACTTTATTATGATGGTTGCAAATATCACGGATGCCATCGTAAAGACTCTGCAGGCTATTGTGGCCATTGCACCCAAGAAAAAACAAAAAGATACTGATGAGTTTGATAAGGATGATGCCTTTGTCGGTAATGCTCCACTCGCTAAGCCTATGCCAACTGCCATTGCCCCAGCCCCTAAAGCAGCGTCTGCAGCTCAAACAGAGTCTCTTGACAACAAATTTCATTCAGCCGCAACAGGTATATCAAAAGACTGGAAGTTTCCGCCCCTGTCATTGCTTGATGATCCCAGTAATATCCAGGCAGACCGGGGTGATGTGAAACAAAACTCAGATTCTATTGAAGAGGCGCTCGACAGTTTTGGTGTGCGGGCACGGGTGGTAGACATCAGCTATGGTCCGGCTGTTACGCAATACGCACTGCAGATTGCCAAAGGCGTTAAGTTGAATAAGATTACGTCCTTATCGAATAATCTAGCACTGGCTTTGGCAGCGCCCAATGGGCAAATTCGTATTGAGGCGCCGATTCCGGGAAAGTCACTGGTAGGTATTGAGGTCCCGAATTTACGCTCCCAAACCGTTTCGTTGAAAGAAATGCTCCGTACCCAACATTTTGTTGACCG
Source organism: Candidatus Roizmanbacteria bacterium (assembly GCA_024653645.1). Classification (GTDB taxonomy): domain Bacteria; phylum Patescibacteriota; class Microgenomatia; order UBA1406; family UBA1406; genus PFEE01. Next base: position 3,978 of record JANLHK010000073.1, read on the forward strand.
GGCAAAGCTGTTGCGCGTGCCGATGGGTTTTGACGTTTCAGGGAACCCCATTACTATTGATATTGATACGATGCCCCACATTTTGGTTGCCGGAACGACTGGCTCAGGTAAGTCGGTTTGTTTATCGGCATGGATCTGTTCCATTTTGTTCCGCACTACACCCGACGAAGTCAAGCTGTTGCTGATTGACCCTAAGCGGGTCACGTTTGCTCCATTTGATGGCATTCCCCATCTTATGACCAATATCATTCATGACACGAAAGATACCCTCTCTGCGTTGAAGTGGGCAGTGGGTGAAATGGAAGACCGCTACAAATTGTTATCCAATATGCGTTCTCGCGATATCTATTCATATAACGCGCAGGCGGCTCGTCCTGAGGAGCGCATGCCTATGGTGCTAATTGTCATTGATGAGTTGGCTGACCTGATGATGGCTGCCTCTAAAGAGGTTGAAAGCCTGATAACCCGCATAGCTCAAAAAGCCCGAGCAGTCGGTATTTACTTGGTGCTGGCTACCCAACGGCCGTCAGTTGACGTGATCACCGGCCTTATGAAGGCGAATATTCCTGCCCGTGTATCATTTAATGTATCCAGTATGATCGACTCACGGGTTATTATTGATATGCCGGGCGCTGAAAAGCTGTTGGGTAAGGGAGATATGTTATATCTTTCGCCATCAAGCTCAAAACCGACCCGTATTCAAGGGCCGTTTGTGACTGAAAAAGAAATCAATAACTTGGTTGATTTCTTTAAGAAGACGGTGCCAGTGGTTCACTACACCACAGAAATTACCGAAAATTCGGTCAAAGAGACTATGACCCCGTCAGGTATGATGGTGCTGAAAAGTGAGGAAGACGACCCGTTGTTTATGCGAGCGGTCGAATTGGTATGCCAACATCGTAAAGCGTCAACCTCTTTCCTACAGCGCTATTTATCCGTTGGATATGGACGTGCCGCGCGACTTATGGATAAGCTAGAGGGCGCAGGAGTGATTGGTCCCGGCAGTGGCGCAAAGCCTCGTGAAATACGTATCGCATCCCCTGAAGAACTTAATACAGCATGAAGCCACTCAGTGAAGTGCTCCAACAGCAGCGTGAAGCGCGTGGCATAACGCGGGAGGAGCTGCATAAGCAAACGAACATATCCCTGCATCAAATCGAAGCTATTGAGGAAGGTAGGTGGGAAGTATTTCCCTCATTTGGGTACTTATCAAGCATTATCCGTCGCTATGCACGCGCCGTGGGTATGGTGGAGGAACGGGCCTTATCGCTGCTGCGCCGTGATTGCGGAGACAAGAAGAACCAGTTTATTCGCACCAGTGGTTACATGCGCCGGACGCTTACTTCATTTCCGATTGCGGTGATCGGTGTAATTGCCGTTATTCTCCTGTTTGCCTACATTGAATTGCGTACCATTTTTGCTAAACCCCGTCTTGACCTTCGGCCCACGCCTGCGCGCATAACCCGAAGCGAGCCGCTGGTGATTAAAGGATCAACCGATCGGGGTGTACTGCTGTATCTGAATAAGGAACGGATTTACCAAAATGAAAAGGGCGTATTTACTCAGGAGTTGTATTTGCGCCTGGGCAGGCAAGAGCTTGAATTTTTAGCAATCGGTGAAAATGGGCAGGAAACACGGCGGACAATCACGGTTGATGTACGTTTATAACTTTGATACAGTACTTATATCATGACTGTTGACTCACTAGAAATATTGCTGACGGCAACACTCGTTATTAGCAGCATTCTACTGACCATTGTTGGCGTTCAACTTATTATCCTGTTGCGTACCATATCAAAAATTGCTTCACGCATTGAGTTCGTATCAAGGGAAGCACAAAAATTGACCGTGGGTATATCGCGCTCAATGAATAGCATGCAGGGAGCGTTCCAAAGCATTGGACTGGTGGGCGGATTAATCCGGCAATTTATGCAAAAGCGCTCCACGGAGGACCATGAGTAACAGCGACAACACCAACCACAGCCAGGGGTTTATCAGCGGATTATTTACCGGAGCGGTCATTGGCGGCGCGCTGGCGTATTTAGCTATTACCCCTTCAGGTCGACGGATTGTTAAACAGTTACTCACTATAGCAGAGGATTTAGCTGAATATGGTGATGAATATATAGGTATGGCAAAAGGGTCTACACAACAGTCTAGAAAAGAATCTAGTCATAAAAATGTTCGTTCCGTTTTGAAGAAGCTCGAGCGGGAATCATAATAGTGTTGACAAGTGGTGCTGGCTCTTATACAATTGACTCTCAACCAAAAAGGTCAAAAGCGTACGTTCTGTGCGCTTTATTTTGTTTCATTGAAGGATCAAGCACATGGCTATATCAAAAAAACGAAATTTTTTTTCAAAAAACACTGCCGAAGCGGCTATTGAGCTTGACCTTCTTTCTTTTCAAAAGGAATCATACCAGCGCTTTATAGAAAAAGACTTTGAGCAAATCTTGACTGAGTTTTTTCCTATAGAGGACTACACCAAGAAAAACTGGCTGTTAACTCTTGATAAAGTTGAGTATCAATCTCCTAAAATCAGTGTTGATGAGGCGTTTGATAAGCAGTTGTCATATAGCTTCCCCGTATATCTTCACTTAGAGCTGCAAAATCGCCAAAGCGGAAAAACCAAGTCACAAAAGCTGTATTTCTGCGATCTTCCGATGATGACCGAGCGTGGTACCTTCATTATCAACGGTATTGAGCGTTGCGTGATTGGCCAACTAGTTCGTTCTCCGGGTGTATACTACACCGCAGAAATTGACCGATCAAGCGGTACCACCACGTATAATGCTGAAATCCGCCCGTATATCGGTGCCTGGCTCGACTTCTTCATCGGTAAAGGCAAGCATATTGAAGCAAAAATCAACAAGCGTCGCAAATTTCCCGTCACGTTATTACTGAAGGTGTTTGGTATGACTGAACAGGACATTCGTAGTGCTTTTGGCGATCTTGATGAAGACGCCTATCGTGAGTATATTGAAGGAACACTGAACCGTGATCGTACCAACTCACAGGAAGAGGCCATTCTTGAACTGTACAAAAAGATAAAGCCGGGTGAAACGCTGGTACTTGATAACGCCCGTGAAGCATTCGAAAACTTGTTTTTTAATACCCGCCGCTATTCACTCGCTGGCGTAGGACGCTACAAAATGAACAAAAAGCTAGGACTCAAGATTTCTGATAAGCAATCACTGTTAACCAAAGAAGATCTCATTGCTATTATCAAATACTTAATTTCAGTCGCTCAGACGAAAAAGGGATTCGATAATATCGATCATTTGGGTAACCGCCGGGTACGCCGGGTAGGCGAGCTGGTGGGTATGTATGGTGTGCGCGTGGGTATGATGCGGGTTGAGCGCGACACCAAGGGTCGTATGAGCCTTATTTCAGCGGAAAACGAAGCCTCTCCTTCACAAATGATTAATCCTCGACCCCTTATCTCGGCTCTGAACTCCTTCTTGAAGACCAGCCAACTCTCAACCATCCTTGATCAGACCAATATTCTTTCAGAAATCGACAACTTGCGTCGTCTAACGGTCGGCGGGCCCGGTGGTATCACCAAGAACCGCGCTTCATTCTCGATTCGTGATATTTCTCCGTCACAGTACGGACGCATTTGTCCTATCCGAAGTCCTGAAGGACCCAATATCGGTGTGGTTACCTATTTGGCACTGTATGCACGCGTAAACGAATTTGGCTTTATTGAAGCACCCTATCGTCGCGTAGTCCAGAACAAAGGCAAAATGCAGGTTACTGATGAAATCTTGTACCTGCCTCCTGATGACGAAGAAAATCATTATATTACCCAGTCGGCGGTGAACCAGGACGACAAAGGGTATATCACCGATGTACGCGTTCCAGCACGGTATAAGGGTGAATTCATTGAAACTAATGTAGAAAAAGTTGAGTATATCGACGTATCACCCCGACAGGTGGTTGGTTTATCTGCCTCAATTATTCCGTTCCTGCAAAACAACGATGCCAGCCGTGCCCTTATGGGTACCCACATGCAATGTCAAGCCGTGCCATTGGTTAAAATCGAGTCTCCCTTGGTGGGAACCGGCATGGAGCGCGCTATTGCTTTGGGAGGCAAGCGAACCATCATCGCTCCTGAAGACGGTGATGTGAAATACGTTGACGGTGAGAAGTTGGTCTTTAAGGGAAAGAGCGGGAAAGAATACAAGTACCATATCCAGAAATTCGTCCGTACCAACAAAGACGTATCATTCAGCCAACGCCCGCTTGTCAGCAACAAAGAAGCGGTTAAGAAAAACGAAGTGCTTATTGACGGCCCCAACAGCGACAAAGGTGAAATTGCCATAGGGCAAAACCTTATGGTTGCCTACATGGCTTTTGATGGACTGGGTTATGAAGACGCCATTGTCGTATCTGAACGCGTAGTCAAGGAAGATCTGCTTACTTCCATCACCATGGAGGAGTTTCGGGCAGACGTGGTTAGCACTAAGCTGGGACCGGAGGAAATAACGCGGGATATTCCCAATGTCCGTGAAGATTTGCTGTCAAACCTTGATAAAAACGGTATTGTTATCGTTGGTTCTAAGGTAAAAGGTGGCGATGTACTGGTGGGTAAAGTGGCCCCCAAGGGTGAAAAGGAATTAACCGCAGAAGAGCGCTTACTCAAGGCTATTTTTGGTGAAAAAGCAAAAGAAGTACAAGATACCTCATTGACCGTTCCGTATGGAAAGAGTGGAACCGTGGTTCATATTCGTGAGCTTGAAGAGAAAAAAGGTGCCTCGCTTGAACCCGG
>JANLHK010000012.1 GCA_024653645.1 Candidatus Roizmanbacteria bacterium
ATAAAAAATCATATAGGAGGAAAGTGGTATACCTTCGTAATAGGCAGTATAGATACGGGCCATGCTGCCACCCAACTCGTCCCACAGTGTTTTCATATAGTCATGATTGCGTCCGAAATAGCGCTGGCGCCCTATGGTTTGGCGGTATAAGTCAAAAAATTCTTCTAACCCCTTGGGTTCTTCAGTGGTATCGCGCACGGTTACTCCTATGCGTGTTGCCAATCTAATGTTGTACCGCGTTTTTGATTTCATGTGGCTCAGTAGTTCTTCTTTCGTAAAAATCAAATTAAGCGTAAAGGTGTGGGGAGCAAAGATAGTGGATTGGGATTGCGTATAGCGGATATGGTCTATCATAAAACTGCGGTTAATGAGAGGTATCTGATACTCTCCTGCTTGCTCAGCCACCAATGCCGGCTCAAATTTTGCCATCATACAGCCTTTTTCTAACAAGTAAGAGCGAATGCTTTGCGCCTGTTTACTGGTAGGCCAAGCACTGCGTCCACAGTAGGCCATTACGCCCAGTAAGGGCACGGGGTGTATGGTCATTAAGTAAGCCGCCGGATGGTCATCATCCAAAAAGGCATACCGAACAATAGGCGTTCCTACACGCTTTTTTACCTCTCCCCATTCCCACGATTGCATGGGGTGGTTAGCCAGCTCGTTCCATGTTTTTTTATCAATAGTTGGGGTAGAATGCATAGACATGCGTAGTATAGTTGGTATTGCAACAGTACTGTTAATTGTCGGTACTGTCATCATTCTAGCAGTGATGCGGCTAAAAGAAAAGCCTACCCCCTCAATCCAAACACTTACCATTGGCAATGCGCATCTAGATGTTACGCTTGCCGACACCGACGAAAAACGTGAACAGGGATTATCAGGGAAACCAAAGATGGGAGAAAACGAAGGTATGCTGTTTACCTTTCCCGTCTCTGGCACCTGGACATTCTGGATGAAGGATATGTTGTTTGACCTGGACTTTATCTATATCAAGGACCAGCAAGTGATTGCGCTGAAAGAACATATTCCCGCACCTAAAAACAACAATGGCAAAGTGGCCATTATTGAACCCAGCAAAGAATTCGACTGGTTGGTTGAGGTACATGCGGGGTGGGTGGAGAAGAATAGTATTACAATAGGCCAACGTGTGGAAATTAATTAAAAGAAACAAAAGTTACAGTTCCAAGTTTGTCAACGTATACGAAGATACTGTTCAACTCCCCAGTGGGAAGATTATTGAAAACTATACTGTGGTAGAAAAACCAAGCATTGTTATGATCGTAGCAACTGATGCGCATAATAATTTACTTATCTTAAAAGAATATAAATACGCCGCCAATGAAGTACTACTGACGCTACCGGCGGGACATTTGAAAGAAAAGGAGGATCCCGTTGAAGCCGCCAAAAGAGAGCTTTTTGAGGAAACAGGATTTAGGGGAGATCAATTTGAGGAAACTGAATTTCTACACTACACGCTCATATCGATCTCTGAATTAAAGCGTCAAATAAAGAATAAAGAATGGAAAGTAAGTACTGTCCTAGCGGCAATATTTCTATCGGGAATTACGCAGTAGCGTCTATTCTATCGTGAGTTCATCGCTCAAAAACACATTCACTTGATAATGGTCGCATTGTCCGTTATCGCCAAGGGAGCAAGACGATGTCTTTTTCGTAAATATAAGGAGCTGTTGATGTGTACCTTTCTGCTTTTTGTATCCCCACGTCATTCCGCCGGGTCCGCTTGCTCCGAGATTGGCGTCTTCCCTCCAATCTAGCCTAGCTAATGCATCTTCATTATCCGGTGAGCAAAGAGATGTTAATTCGGCTGTTCCCATTCTTGAGTATCCCGCCAGTCGGATATTTTCGTGATTTACCCAACTGTCCCGTTGTATATTTTGCCACTTAATGCACGTCGTCGACTGCGTTAATTGATACAGTAACCCAACTAATACATCATCAGGGGAAATGCTCGGCGCAAATGAGTCAGGTTCTGTCCGTCGAGGTAACCCGCCAGACGTCTGGATGCCATAGCCTTGCTTCAACCAAAAATTGGTACCGCCAAGAATAAAAAATAATAAAATAGCTAGCCCGAAAAAAAGTAAGATGTACTTCAATTTGGGATAATACATGGCTTCTTCCTACATTATAGCATCCTGACAAGAATGAAAAGAATTACGCAGTAGCGCCACCACGAGCAGTGACGATTTTTTCCTGAATATTTTTCGGTACTTCTTCGTAGTGTGATGGTTCTACATAGGAAATACCACGGCCTTGCGTGAGTGAACGGATGCGGGTTGCATATCCTGAAAGCTCAGCTAGAGGGGCATAGGCATCAATAATAACCGAATCCCCCCGTTTACCTGATCCCAAAATCTTTGCCCGTTTGCTGGACAAATCTCCGATGACTGTTCCCATGTTTACCTCAGGAACGGTAACTTCCATTTTCATAACCGGCTCGATTAATACAAGTCCTGCTTTGCGTACTGCATTCTTTAGAGCCATAGAACCTGCTATTTTAAATGCTATATCTGAAGAGTCAACATCGTGGTACGAACCATCATACAAGGTTATTTCCATATCAACCAACGGATAACCCGCCAGTACACCCTTGTCCATGGCCTCACGAATACCCTTGTCGACTGATCCGATAAACTCCTGAGGAATAGCAGCTCCTCTAATGGCATTAACAAATTTGTACCCTTCACCACGAGGAAGCGGTTTAATGCGAATTAAACAGTGACCATATTGTCCACGACCACCTGATTGGTGAATATATTTACCCTCTGCTTCTGCTTCTTTCAACACCGTTTCACGGTACGCCACCTGGGGTTGA
>JANLHK010000082.1 GCA_024653645.1 Candidatus Roizmanbacteria bacterium
CCTTAATCAAAAATCATCCATTTAAGAATGGAAATAAACGAATAGCAGTTATATCTTTATTAGCGTTTCTTTCACTAAATGATAAATGGCTTACCATTAGTCCTCTGGCGCTGTATAGGACAGCCAAAAGGGTTGCGGCATCTGATCCGTATGAAAAAACCTTAATAGACAAATAAGAAGCTACCTTATTGACTTTTAATTTTAGGGTATCCAATAAGATACGTTTCGAAGGTAAGGTGATTAGGGTTCAGTTTTCGGATTTTAAAGGTGTACTTCTTCGGCGCTATTCTCTCGATGTAAGGTTTGATCAAAAAGAAATCCTCGGGACGGTGATATAAAGCAATCAATAAGATAGGCTTATCTTTGGCAATAATTTTTTTCATACTTTTAATGGCAGCAAATTCTGCCCCTTCAATATCGAGTTTAATGAGTCCTACTTTTTTATCCATACTCAATGGTGAGGTGCCCAGTTCCCTGCTGGAAATAGTGATATTTGCAAGCTGCAGTTCCTGTATATGTTCCCATGCTTTTGCTGCTGTTTCAGCATTAGGCTCATACGAATAGATGTGCTCAAACGGGTAGTGCTTTGAAAATATATGTGCCGAATCACCATAATATCCTCCGCCATCTATGGCAATGGTTCCCTTTTTGGCCTGCAAGTTTTTCTTGGGAACATACGTAAGTCCATTATGAAATACAAACACCGATTCCTCTAAAGGAAACGGGTATTTCCATATGCCGTGATAATGAGGAGGAACCCTATCAGCCTTTTGAAATTCGCGCTCTTCTGCAGTAAACAAACTACGATCAATGAGATTGTGGCGGGCGATGTGACAATACCGGTCGTACACCATTTTTGCAATACGTTTGCTTTCTTGATCAAGGCCCGAAAGTAGCGGATCCCATTGAGGGTTAGGGTATAACAAAAATCGTTGCGCTATCTCATATTCCTCTGCATTGCGTAGGGCAAAGTTATAGTTGCCCTTTGCTATGACTGAGAACACATCAAGCAATAACCGCATCTTCGTGCTGGTAAGCTTACCAAACAGCCTGTCGGCAATGCCCCAAATTTGCATATATTTAATTCACTTCTATATATTTATATCTTACATTGGGAACTTTATCTTCTCGCAAAGGTCCGACAATGGGAAATCCGTACCCAAGCCGTGGATGTTCAACAGAATAACTTGCCCCGTAGTAATTGGGGTCTGCATGGTAGAACATAAAACCTCCGGGCCGTACCATTTGAATCATATTATTCGCAACGATATGAGGAGTTCTTGACCACTGCAACGGTCCACTGAACTGGGTTACCGCATCAAATGATTGATACAGATCGTCAGAAGGCAATTCTGCCGATCCTATTTTTAAGTTAATACCCTGGGGTATTTTCCTGCCCGTCTTTGCAAAAAAATCGGTTAACGACAGAATGGTAGCATCAATTTCAACCTGCGGCAGTAAGAATCGCAATGTTTGAATAAAGGTACCAACACCACCACCCACATCTAATATCCTCAATTTTTGAGTGGGTTCTCTTAGCGTGGAAATAATGCTTGCGCAATGCTCTACTGCTGCATCTGCAACCAAAGATTCGAGTACAAATCTCAACTGTTCATTAACGCTGCACTTTCCTTCTTCATTAAACACGAGCGAATCTTCCAACTCTTGTTGCTGGGCAACGCTTCTGCGAATTAACGAGTAGAAAACTGGGTGAAGTCCATCAGGAAAAAACTTTGATGATACCAGAGGTGATGCTTCATGAGTATCTGCGGACATGTATTAGGTAATGGTGTTATGTTTCGAGTGCTGCTTTACCTACCTGAGTGCGTATATAGTACAGTTTTGCGCGACGAATGGGATTGCTTTTGACCACCTGAATCTGCTCAAGCATAGGCCAGGAAACCGGAAAAATACGCTCAATGCCAACACCTGAGGTGCTCATTTTACGAACAGTGAAGGACTTGTTTTCCCCAGCATTTTTAATGGCAATAACAATACCAGCAAATATCTGTTTTTTTGTTTTTTCGCCATCTTTGTACGTAGTGGTTACCTTAACCTCATCACCAACATGTACGTCTACGTCTTTGACTTTTGTGAATAGTGCCATAAAAAGATTACGTAATTATATACGGTTTAGCCTTTATTAGCAAGCGCCCGAAGGGCGTGCACGTACTCAATAAAGATAGGGTGGGGTTTCAGCGGGCGTGATTTGTACTCAGGATGCCCCTGCGTTCCCAGGAAGAATGGATGCATCTCTTTGGGCAACTCAACGATTTCAACTAGATTCTCAACCACCGATCGGGCGGAAATGACCAAGCCGGCCTTTTCAAAATCACGCACATACTCGTTATTAAACTCATAGCGGTGGCGGTGGCGCTCGCTCGTTAATCCTTTGTCCTCATTAATAAACCCCTCGTGCTTGTGATAGGCTTCCCATGCTTTAGTTCCTTTTTTAACCGTCGCTTCCCATGCTCCCAATCGCATAGTTCCCCCATAGGCGCGTCGTTTCATCAATTTTTCCTGTGAGGGAATAAGGTGTATAACCGGGTGCGTTGTGTGCGGGTTAACTTCAACCGTGTTAGCATCATTCCAGCCCAGTTTTTCACGGGCAAACGCAACCACACCCAACTGCATACCATAACACAATCCCAAATACGGTATTTTCTTGTTCAATGCGTAGCGTGCTGCGGCAACCATACCTTCTACCCCCCGCTCTCCCCAACCAATGGGGACAATGAGGCCATCAACATCATGAATCAGATCTTCTACTCTTCCCTTTTCGATTGCTTCAGCATCAATCCAAGTTGTTTCTGCTCGCAGTCCCTCATGCCACGCAGCGTGATCAATGGCATCAAACAAAGCAGCGTATGAATCGCGCAGCTTGTAATCGCCGGTCGTAAAATACTTGCCTACGATACCAATCCGCACCACACCGCCCTCACTCTTCGCATGGGCGATACGCTTACACATTTTTTGCCATGAGGCTAAATCGCTCTCTTTGGGCTGCAGATTAAACTTTTCTAAGATGCGTTCACCCACATGCTGTTTGTGCAGCTGCAGCGGGACATTGTAGATAATATCTGAATCAGGAGCTGAGATAACATCATTGGGGTGTACATTGCAAAACAGGGCAAACCGGTCTTTGCGACGCTGGTCCATGGCCTGCTCTGAACGGGCTACAATGAT
>JANLHK010000013.1 GCA_024653645.1 Candidatus Roizmanbacteria bacterium
CTGCTGTAACACTGTTATCACCAGCCAGGTCACCCACGGTCAGCAGATCGGTATTCAGGAGCAGCGTATCATCAGCGTTTCTTCCTTTGCGCAGCAACACGGCCTCATCGTTTATTTGGTAGGTAGCATTACCCATTTGTAATACGAAGTTTTCCTGCGATAAGCTGGTCATTTTAACCACAGGAACAGCGGTTTGTCGTTGGTACTGGCGGTAATAGAAGACTCCTATTAAGACTAAAGCAACCACAATGAGTGCGGCTAGTATAGAGAGCTTCCGGTTCATATCTATGAGTCTACAAAAAAATACAACTCATGTATACTTAATACCAATTGTTATCAATTCATGTGATACATCATGAACAATCATAAGCTCATACAAGGATTTGTCGGGATAGCCGTTGCCATTATTGTTGGTATGGTGGCATTAGGAGGCTATTTTGGCTACCAGTATATGCAGCGCTCTCAAGGAATGCTGAGTACTCTGCGGGATAAAAAAGGCACGGTGATGGACAAAATCAAAGATTGTATACATGACAAAGACTATTGTATGTATATGCAGACAGGCCTTTCTGCCCTTTCAAAGTCAATGGTCGGCACGTCAACGACTGAATCAAAAGATGGCACCAAGACTACTTCAACGTGGGAAACTGATGGCAAGGGTAATATGCGCATCACTATGAGCGGAGACAAACAAACCAGCGGTATGATTCTTCTTGATGGAGTGATGTATATCCAGGATGTTGAAAAGAAGGTGTGGTATGAGTATGCATCAGGTCAGGGAACGGAACAAAAAAACAACTTTTTCGACGTGGAATCATTGAAAAAACAGTTTGATGAAACAAAAAATACGGTCAAGGTGACTAAAAAAGGAACTGAAGCTTGTGGCACTAGACAATGTACGGTCTATGACATAAAGGGAGAGGAGGAAATGGGTGGCACCACCACTATTTATATCGATACCAAGGAATACCTGATGAGAAAGGTGGTTACTCAATCTGAACAGGGTACTACAATGATTGAGTTTGAATACCAGCCCGTTACCATTACGAAACCATCGCCGGTACAATCATTCACCATGCCAAAGATAAGCGGATTTAACCAAGAGGATATTGAGGGCATGATGGAAAAATATGGGAAAACCGGCACGCAACCATAAAATGTGGTATACTGATCGATAAGATTGTAAGGAAATGCTTCTCAAGCTTGACTTGAGACATCTAAGTTCTTCTAGATTATCCTAAAAATAGAGAAGAGCTTTTCAGCTCTTACCTTCTTAATATTATTATTTTAATTTATGTGTTATGTATAGTAACTATCGTAGAGCGCCTAATCGACGTAATCGATATGCCCCTCGTGGGGGTTCTAATAAAGATGTGGTGCAGCGGTATATTTCGCGCGCAACGGCGGTTAAACCTCAATCGGTGCAACCAGCAGCTGTGGCAGATGTGCCCTATTCCAGTCTCATGCTGAATGAAAAATTGCATGAGAATATCGCACGTCACGGGTATACCCATATGACACCGATTCAAACGCAGGCCATTCCGGCTATTTTGAACGGGAAAGACGTAACGGGTATAGCCAATACCGGTACGGGTAAAACGGCGGCATTTTTAATTCCGATTATAGAGCAGATTTTGCAGAAAAAGGGTAAACGAGCCTTAATCATTACTCCTACGCGTGAGCTTGCGTTGCAAATCCGCGACGAGATGCAGAAATTTACCGTCAATATGCCTATTTACAGCGCATTTTGTATTGGTAAATCATCTATGCGAGACCAGATTTACAATCTGCGTCGTAATCCTGATGTCGTTATTGGTACACCAGGACGCCTGAAAGACTTTATTGAGCGCAAACACTTGCGACCCAGTGAGTTTAATACGATTGTGTTGGATGAGGCAGACCGTATGCTTGATATGGGATTTGTACAGGATATCCGCTCAATCATTTCACTCTTGCCGAAGAACCGCCAATCGCTGTTTTTCTCAGCAACTGTGTCGTCAGCCATTGCCCAACTCATATCGGCTTTTACCGTCAACCCCATCACTATTTCAGTGAAGGTGAACGAAACAACGGCTGATATTCGTCAGGAAGTGGTTACCGTTGAAATGGGTAAGAAAAAGGTCGATATGCTTCATGAAATGCTCTTAAAGGAAGAGTACAAAAAGGTACTCGTCTTTGGAGCAACTAAGCATGGAGTTGAACAACTGTCACGGGAATTGTTTAAGCGTGGCCATAAGGTAACGTCTATTCATGGTGACAAGGCGCAATTTCAGCGTCAACAGGCCATACGTATGTTTAAAGAAGATGTCGTCCACGTGTTAGTAGCAACCGATGTTGCCGCACGCGGGCTGGACATTAACAACGTCAGCCATGTGGTGAACTTTGACATACCCAAAACCTACGAGGATTATATCCATCGTATCGGAAGAACGGGTCGCGCAAACAAAACCGGCGTTGCATTGACACTAGTATAAGGTCGCGCTAAAGCCTGCTGAGCGTTTTACTCTCATCTGTCGGTTGAGTATGCAATACTCAAACGGGAATGCAGGAGAAAACGCTTCAGGGGGGCACAGGAACAATGCGGTGGCCAATGCGTCAGCGATGGTTGCTGAATCTGCAATAACCCAGGTCGCTACAATATCAGTAGGGGAGGAAAGCAGTTGTGGGTCTATAATATGATGATAGGTATTCCACACACGGCGATTGGCTCCAGAGCTGCACATGGCGCCATCACGCATCTCGATACTGCCAATAACTTTTGAGGTATCAAGCGGGTGCTCAAGCCCGACGGTTATGGGAGCTCCATTACCCACATAGGCAATATCACCGCTTCCGTTAACCAGAAACCGTTTCACTCCTTGTGTTTGTAAATATGCTTGTATAAGCTCGACGGCATACCCTTTACCTAATGCACCAAAATCAAACAGTACCGGCTCATGTATCTTGATATGAGTATCGTCAATAATCTGTACGGTAGTATTAAGATCAGGAACCGTACGAATCTGTTTCTTTGGTTTAAGGCTATACGTTTGATCATATCCCATGTCTGCTAATGTCTTGCCAATGAGCGGAGTAAACTTTTTACCGGAAAGGGAATAGAGTTTCATATAGATCCGTAACATTGGTACCCAATGAGCAGGTACGGTAACTACGCCTGTTTTGGTAGCGAGTTGGGAGACGAATGATGAAGGAATAAACCGTGAGTACGTTTGGTCAAAATCCTGTGATAACGAAATGATTTTCTTGCGCACTGTCTCAAACTCCACTGATGATAGCCGGTCCCAGATTGATATGTTCCAGCTTGTCCCCATGGACTCATAGGCAAATGAACAGGGTTTCATTATTGCCGATATTAGGATTGCGCTGCTTCAGTCTTTATTTTCTGGAGAGCATCCATAAATCCTTTGGGTGTTAAGGATGAGCCATTGACAACTGTAAGCGCGATTTCATCAATTGATTTTCCGACAACTTGTTCTTTATACCCTTCTGAGAACAATTTTTGCATGGCCTGGCTTTTTTCATGAGTGGCTTTGCCAACAAATTGTGAATCGGTTACCACACCATTTTTTAGGGTAAGTGTGATATCAATTTCTTCAACCTGTGCCGGTGAAGTGTAATTGCCAATAGCCTCGTATGTTCCGTTTGAATATTTTGATTTTTTCATTATTTCTGCTGTTACCGATGGCTGTATTTGCGTGGCAGGCGGCGTATTGTTTGCTGGTGCCTCAGTATTACTCAACTTCATGATTGCGACACCGATAATAGCAAGAATAACAACGCCGATGAATATTTTTTTAGGATCCATAGATGTGTTTAAACAGTAAACTGTATAATAGTAACCACCATGATACAGGACCTAAAAAAGTATCTCAACCTTAAAACGCCGTTGTTTCAATTTTTTCTTTTTTTGTCTTTGTTTGGCATTATATCGACGATTGACCTTCTAATTTCTACAGTAAACCCCGTTGAACGAAACCAGTATCTTATGAATGCGGTGGTGGTTTTGATGATGGGATGCGTGGTGTATTATCTGATTCGGTATGGATTTGGCGTCAAAGGGGCAAATCCCGTTAATTTTTTAATTTCCACCTGGATCGTGTACCTACTGATGCATCCTACCAACAGCGTGTGGTATTTTATGGTGGGCGTTATTGCCATCGGAGTAGGGAAGTATCTTTTTAGACGTAATAACCTACCTATATTTAATCCGGCTGCCATGGCGCTGGCTATAACCTATGGCATAAGTGTCATTATCAGGTCGTTTAATCCGTCCATGCCCACGTTGTTGGTATCGTGGTGGGGAGTCGACATGACTCAGAACATAACGAACTCAGTCCCGGTGCTCAATGTGATCGTTCCTGTGTTTTTTCTATTAGTATTTATGCGCTATGCGGGAGCTTTTCGGCGATTTAGGTATGCACTTATTTTTTTCGTGACATTTTTAATCTCTATGTTTGTCTATAGCTATTTGACTGAATCGCTTACGAGTGCGCTGTCATTGACGTACGCTAATATATTTAATGCCACAGCATTCTGTGCCTTTGTTATGCTGGCGGAGCCAAAAACATCACCCATATTTCCCCGGCAGCATATCGTAATAGGAATCCTTTCAGGCTTAGCACTGTTTGTATTTTATACGGCACTGGGCGCCTGGCTGGTTGATCCATTGCTTACGGTGGTTTTGTTTGCCAATGTGGCAACGGTGCTTACCAAAATACGGTATGCCACTATCGTGCCACTTGCCAATAATGCAGAAAAGTAGTATATATTCTACTTTAGATGCGAGTAAAAGAAGTAATGAAGACGAAAGTCACGACCATTACTCCTTCAACTTCACTTCGAGAGATTTGGGATCTCATCTTCAAAAAACATATTCACTCTCTTCCGGTAGTTGTCGGTAAAAAAATGGTGGGCATCATTTCGGATAAAGATATCCTGAGCAAAATGTATCCCTCATATGAGGAAGTGATATCGGACTTTGTCCATGCCCGCCGGTTTGAGGACATGGAGGACCGGCTCGGTGAACTGTCGGGACTTAAAGCTAAAGATATAATGACCACCACGATATATCTGACCTACCCTGAGCGTCCTATTATGCGTGCGCTGTCAAAGATGCTCTTGCGAGGTATACGGCAAATGCCCGTGGTTGAAGAAAATCAGGAAAACATCCTGATTGGTATGATTTCGCGCTCCGATATACTCCGTGCGGTGTATAAGAAAGTCATAAAGTAAGCGGAGGGTACAGGATTCGAACCTGTGCTTCCTTGCGGAAACCGGTTTTCGAGACCGGCGCCTTAAACCACTCGGCCAACCCTCCAATATAAGCTGTTTGCATTATACTATACCCATGCACACCAGAACGTACCCATTAGGCGAACTGCAGGCAAATTGCTACCTGCTTACCAAAGGCACCGACGCATTGATTATTGATCCGGGTGATAGTGCGGATTTTCTGCTTGAACTGGTGAGTAGGGAACAATTGAGGGTTTGGGGCATATTGGCAACCCATGGACATTATGACCATGTACTGGCAGCGGGAGAACTCCAAGCGTCGCTTGATATCCCACTCTATATAGGCGAGAAAGACGTATTTTTAGTAAAAAAAACGGAAAAAACAGCAGAACATTTTATGTCGGTAAAGCCGATTATACTTCCAGTGCAGGGAATGCAATTTTTGGAAGAAAAAGGCTATACTCTGGGACCGTTTTCGTTTCAAGCCATCCCTGCTCCCGGCCACACGCCCGGTAGCTTTTCATTTTATTTTGAGTCAGAAAATGCATTGTTTGTAGGAGACGTTATGTTTGCCGATAACACCTACGGAAGCACAACACACCGGTACAGTAACAAACAAGATTTGGAGCGGTCAATACAGAAGTTAAAGGCCGTTAGTTTTGCCATAGTCTATCCCGGGCACGGGACATCCATGGTTCTTCAATAATTGGCAAAGAGCAGGCGCGGTATCCAATTTCCATTGCTCGGTCAAGCGCGCGTAGCTTAGTGCGGTACGGGTTGGTATCGGGTAAACGGTAAAGACTCATCATGTCATTGAAGTTATGCATGGCAGCATAGGTGGAATAGACTAATCGGCTCCACACATAGGGCACCAGCTCTTTTCGGAATATTTTGCTGATTTGGCTAATGTCTCCACCAATTTCAATATAGTCGTAAATATCTCCATGAAGCCAATCTATCATATGGGGAAAGTCGCCATATCCGCATTCACTGGCAAATGAGAGGCAATCGGTATTAAGTCCAACAACCTCCTTTCTTTTACCTAGTTTACAATCAACCAGCAGGGTTGGGTACAGAGCGGGGTGTTTTATGTCTTGGTGTTGCGCGCGTGCATACAGTAATACATCACCGGGTTTCTGATACACGCTGGGGTTGATGCCATCATCGGCATAGAGCTTAACCTGGGATTCAAAGGGTGCGGGTGAAAGAATAGAGCCCCAAGCAAGCGGGGATTCGATGTTGTTGGCATTAATGCGGTCAAACATGAATCGCAACGTTTCGTTCGTCAGGGCTTCGCTGATAAATGCATCAGCATCCGTGATAGCCTCGGGATTAGGCGCCAGTCCATTAACAGCACTGTCAATCAAAAGGCTCCGTCGGTTAACAAAATGGGAAGGGTTTTTGACGGCAACATATCCCTGCATGGTTTTTATCAGATGGACTTCTTCAAGCAGCTTTTTAAGCTGTTGAGTAAAAGGGAACTGCGGTTGGTAGGCTTTGTCTTTATAGGGGGCGGATGGCTCGCATGTGGTGGATCGGGTGTCCACCAAGGTCATCTAGATGTGGATCATAAAATGCATAACTAGAGTAACTGTATACCGTCTGTACAGTTTTTTGCAACAGCATGTATAATAGCTTGATGCAGCAACCTAAGTATTTCAAAACTATAACGGGCAAACAGATACCATTGCCGGTATTTTTTCCTGACGCGACCCGTGCTGTGCTGAAGGCACTGGACAGTAGCGATATTGAGGGAACTAAAACACCCGGTATATTGGTCAATACGTATCACCTGTATTCGCAACCCGGTGCACAAACCATTAAGGAACTGGGTGGTGTGCG
Organism: Candidatus Roizmanbacteria bacterium; assembly: GCA_024653645.1. Lineage (GTDB taxonomy): Bacteria > Patescibacteriota > Microgenomatia > UBA1406 > UBA1406 > PFEE01. The sequence goes on from JANLHK010000013.1 coordinate 7,075, forward strand.
TACCTTTATGTCATGGAACGGCGGTATTATTTCTGATTCCGGCGGATTCCAAGTTATGTCTATTGCCAAGACCAGTGGAGGAAAAAATGCGGTCACTGATAAGGGTGTGACGTTTAAAGAGCCGGGCAAAGAAAAGGTGGTATTTACTCCCGAGCTTTCCATTAAAGTGCAATCGGCGCTTTCTACTGACATGATGGTGGTATTCGATGATTTTACTGAGCCAGGGGCCGACTTGGAGCGTGCACGCGATACGGTTGAACGAACGATCCGTTGGGCTCGGCTGTGCAAGGATTTGTTTGAGCAATGGTGTGAACAGAAAAAATTAACAGAAGCGAGTCGTCCTTATCTACTGGGGGTGGTGCAAGGAGGCGACCATCTTGATTTGCGAGCCGAATGCACGCAGCGCCTGGTTGACATTGGATTTGATGGACTCGGGTATGGTGGCTGGCCGGTTATGGAAGACGGAAAATTTAATTATGACGTTGCCCGTGTCATTCGTGAAAATACTCCCCAAGATTATTTGCTGTATGGATTGGGTATTGGCAAACCGGATGAGATTGTGAAACTGGTTGATACCGGCTGGCACGTGTTTGATTGTGTATTGCCGACTCGTGACGCTCGTCATCGAAGACTGTATGTCTATAACGCAGACTCTATTGATGCCATTGATGTACGTGCAGACAAATTTTATTCCTACTATGTACCTGATAAACAGGACTACTACCGTGACGAGAGACCAGTAAGTACCGCCTGCGATTGTTTACTGTGTACTCGTTACCCCCGTTCATATCTGGCGCACTTGTTTCGCATTGGTGATATGACGGCAGGGCGGCTGGCGACGATTCACAATCTGAGGTTTTATTCGATTCTGATGGAGAAGCTGCGATTTACCTAGACGCCCGTTCGTTGATCAACTAAACCCCCACGGTAATACGCCTCATATATTGTTTTTCCATTTTTCGTAATGGCTTCGTGCCCTGAAAAGCGTTCCAGCTCACCGTCCCAGGAGTTCGTATACCGGTAGTCGCCCTGCACGAATTCCTTTGGTCCGCGAAAGGGATACTTTTCAGGCATGTGCATTAACGCTCCCCGCAGTATCTCATATACTGGGTCAGTGGCCACTCCGGGTTCAACCCATCCGTAATAGGTC
>JANLHK010000015.1 GCA_024653645.1 Candidatus Roizmanbacteria bacterium
AAATCACTGTTACCCCCTCGCTCGGTCCTGATCAAGGTAGAGACTGTAGTGCGACTGGCTGGGAAACACGCTTTGCTTGGGCGCGTCCTGCAGACTATACTGACCACGATTATGTATTCAGTCTTGATCATCAAGGAAGCATAGACGCCGACCTTCAAAAAGAGCTTACCAATACCAGTGAACTAATCGTCGATACACTTCCCCGCCAGTCGTATACCGCCGTAGTAAAAAAACAACTTTCTGATACGAACCCTCTGTATTCATTTCCTGCTTTTACCTGCATACCCTACTTGCGTGCCACCAGTACTGCTCCCTGTTTTGCCGATAATCAAAAAAATACACAATGTACCGTTGATCTATGGGCAAAAGATATGAGCGAGTCAAACAGCGGCAATCTTGAAAATGAAATCCTGGCTCCCTCAACGGATGCCGACCTTGATACCAGCCTTGATTTACTAGATTTTGAACGCATCCGTGCGGCAACCCATGATTAAGCACCATCATAAGAACGAAAGCCACCATCTGGCATTTGATATCGTAGTGTACTTTGTCGTTCCCCTGGTGCTCATTCTCATTGCCCTGCGCATCGACAGCGCCCGGTTTCTGTTTACCACCAAAGGTGCAGAAGCCACTATAACGGCCACACTCGGAAATGACCCTATCAATACACAGGTCAATACTACGATACCCGTGCCGCTGCAGCTTTCGGCTTCAGCCGATAATAAAATATCGGGGACAGAACTGTATGTTATGTTCAATACCGATGGCTCGAATACCCTTACCTTTGATGGTTACGCTGATACCACCGGCACCTTTACCAAAGAAGTCATAAAGGAAGTGAGAGACTTTAACTCAATGAAGTTGCTGCACCTGGTGCTTATTGCCGATAAGAAAAAGGGTGACTTGTCTTCGCAGGCATTGCTCACTTTACGATTTAAGGCAAATAAGAATGGTACTGATACCATTACATTCCTTACTCAGGAAAGTTCAATAGTAGGCCCCATAAGCGGCATACAATACACCATCACTCCTGAAAACGAAGCTCACACCACTATTGTGGTGAGTGATTCTGCTCCCTCTCCGACTACTGCGGCTCAGGTCACTCCAACCACTACTCCAGCAACCGGCACTACTCCTACTACTGCACCCACGACTGCTCCAGCCGCAACTACTACTCCCTCGCCAACGCTCGGAGTTTCCCCGACTGCGTCAGCTCAAGCTACTGCAACACCAGCGCCCACTACACAGCCCACGGCAACACCGACACCCACGCCGACACCTTCGCCTACGCCTCGGCCCACCGCTACACCAACGCTGGCGCCAACGGCTACTCCAACATCCGCACCTCATGCAATACAAGTCAATCTATCAGTTCGGTTTCAAGGCATTACCAAAAAGCCCATAGCCACCTATTGTCAAAACAAAAAGGTTAAAGTTACCATAAAAGGATCTTCGCTGAGCCAACCAAAGGTACTGAACGATATCGTCGTAACCGCTAATAATCAGGGCATATATACCGGATCGTTCTCGTTGACCGATATTCAGGCAGGAAACAACTACACCATGGCTATAAAAGGACCTCAGCATTTGCAGCGTGTTTTTACCGGAGCTAACTTCCAGCTGGGTGAAAATACGGCAAACCTCACCACCACCCCCCTCTTTGTAGGTGATTTCCCTCTTCAGGATGGGGTATTGAATCAGCAAGACGTTCAATTTCTGAAGTCACGCGTCCTCTCCAGCCAGGAAAACCAGGCTGCTGATGTCAACTGTGACGGGGTGGTGAACGGGAACGATTATTCTCTCTTGATTGAAAGCATGAAAATTAAGTATGATGATGAACAGTAGTAGTTTTTTTAACAACCATGAATAAACAAATGATTGCTATCGTCGTACTGATCAGCCTTGGTGCCGTGCTGGCTTTGGGTGCGTTAGTGCTGCGTTCTCGAACCGGTTCCGTTACCAACACCATTGTGGAAAATAAGGCCCTACCGCCTTCTGCAAACAATAGCGTACAGCAGAAACCCAATATTGTGCTGATTCCTCAGCAGAAAAAAGTTAAGGTTGGGCAGCAATTTACCATTGATATCGAAAGCAGATCCATCAAGGGCAAAGTTACCGGCCTTGATCTGTTGCTGAGCGTTGATCCAACACTGGCTACCTTTGAGTCAGTTGACAACATTCCTGAAAGCTACATTAAGGGACGGGGGTTAGTTGAGGATACGACCCTCATTATTTCCATAATTGAAAGTATTTCAACTACGCAGACCGCCAGCGCAACACCGGAGCGATTGGGAACACTGACGTTCCGCGCTCAAAAACCAGGTGTCATTACCATGGTTCCTATCATTAATGAGACCCCCAAAACGAGTATGCTTCTTATTGGAGACTCACTGCAAAATGCGTTAACCGGCATTAATGAGGCGCAAGTTATTATTACCCCGTGAAGCCAGCAGTGATTGTATTAGTTGCTATCTTCTTTTTTTTACTGATACCTGCATCAGTACAAGCTGCTTCTATTGAACTCACGCCGGTGTCAGGAGATTACGCGGTGAACGATACGATTTCAGTCACCATTACGGTTAACACCGGATCAAAAGACACAACCAGCGCTGATGCCGTGATCACGTATGATGTTGCTCTTTTAGGAACTCCTACGGTAACCGATGGTACCTTTTACCCAACCGTACAAAAGTCACAGCAAAGCGGTAGCGTTATGATTTCAGGTTTAGTAACCAATCCCGGTGATGTCGTGAATGGAACGGGAACCCTAGCCACACTGCAATTCCCTGCTCTGACCGCCGGTACGGCGCAAGTGACTATTTCCTGTACATCAGGAGCCACTGATGATTCAAACGTATCGCAAAGCGATGTTGATTCAACGGATATACTTGATTGTGCGCAAATAATAAATGCCAGCTACACCATTGGAGGCAGTGCTACCAGCACCATCACCCCCACCATCGCTGCTGGCTCTACAGGCACCACGCCTACTGCCATTCCCAATACCGGTTTTTTTGATGCGTATCAACTCACCCCTACCATCCTGGTTGGCGTACTGCTTATAATTGTGGGTCTCATACCCGTATTTCTGTAGGGTATGGTATACTCGCTCGCATGAAATTACAGCTT
>JANLHK010000088.1 GCA_024653645.1 Candidatus Roizmanbacteria bacterium
TATATGAAAACACTGTGGGACGAGTTGGGTGGCAGCATGGCCCGTATCTATACTGCCTATTACGAAGGTATACCACTTTCCTCCTATATGATTTTTTATTTTAAGCAGGGAGCCTATTACGTATATGGAGGATCGAGTACGCAGCACAAGGAGGTCATGGCCTCTAACCTGCTGATGTGGGAATCCATTTTGGACGCACAGAAGCGCGGCTGTACTGAGTTTGATATGTGGGGCGCCCTCCCTTTGCAGCACGACCCTCGTAATCCCTGGGCAGGGTTTCATCGCTTTAAAGAGGGATTTGGTGGCAGGCACCGTACTTTTATTCCTGCTCTTGATATGGTGCTTGATCCATTTAAGTATTGGTTGTTTGACGTTGGCTGGCCTATAAGAAATGCTTTACTGGGGGTAACGTCCCGTCTATAATGCCTGTATGTATGAGCCTAAGTATCGGTTAACTAATTCTATCCTGATATCGATTGGCAAGATTGAAGCAGCCAAGGAAACGATTGAAAGCGCGCCGCTGTTACCCATGTGGGAGCGCCGTTTTCGCGAGAGCGCTATGGTTCGCGCAGCCCATCATGGTACCCACATTGAAGGGAATCAGCTCGCTTTTGAAGAGGCCCGACAGGTACTCCTGAGCCAAGATTTGCATGCTGCCCGCAGCAGAGATGTGCAGGAAGTTCTTAATTACCGCGCTGTTCTTGACTATATCGGCGAAGAGTGGGGTGACGGAAAAAAAGAGATGAATGAGGCCATGCTGAAAAAATTGCATAAGCTGGTGGTGTTTAAGATTTTGCCTGATGATTTGTCCGGCCATTTTCGTACCAAAAAAGTAGTGATCAAAGATAGTTCAACCGGTGAAATAACCTTTACACCTCCGGATCCGGCTGACATTCCGTTTATGATAACGGAGTTTGCTAAATGGCTGCAACAGGCCGAGCGCAGCGAGGTACATCCGGTGCTGAAGGCAGGTATAGCGCATCATGAGTTTGTGCGCATCCACCCGTACCTTGATGGTAATGGCCGTGTGGCTCGTGCCTTATCAACGCTCATTTTGTATGTGGAACAGTATGACATCCGTCGCTTTTTTTCATTGGAAGAACAGTATGATAATGATCCCTTATCGTATTACCATAGTCTGCAAAAGGCGAATGAAGGCGACCTGACGCCCTGGCTCGAGTATTTTTGTCAGAAGTTAACCGAAGAGCTTGAGTTGCTGAAGGGGAAAATTAAGCGGCTGTCCATGGACTCAAAAATTAAGGATAAGCTGGGCGGTAAGCAAGTGTTTCTTAACGAGCGCCAGGCCAAGATTATGGAATTTATGCAAGAGGCAGGCTATGTCCAGAATCAGGCATTTGACACGATGTTTCCTGAGTATTCCGAGGACACGATTCTACGTGACCTGAATGATTTAATTGAAAAGGGCATTGTAAAGAAAATAGGAAAAACTAAGGGTGCAAAATATTTGCTGTCAAAAGGTTAATCTTCTAGAACGTAATACTCGTATCAGTCACCAGCCCCGCTTCGGTAAGAAACTGGGAAGGAAGGTAATATTGGGTTCGGCCGTACACCATGCGCCGTTTTACAAAGGTGAGATAGAGCCGTTCTTGGGCGCGGGTAATGGCAACATACAGCAAGCGTCGTTCCTCTTGCAGACTCTTGTCATTGGTCAGTGAGCGGGTATGAGGTAAGTTTCCATCCTCAAGCCCCACGACAAATACTGCTCGAAATTCAAGACCTTTGGCGGCATGGATGCTCATCAAATTAACTCGTGCTTCAACTTTGGAATCCTCTTGCTCATACCCTGTTTCAACCAATGCAATGGTATCCAGAAAATCCTGAATCGTCGCAAAGCTATGGGCAACCGACACGAGTTCTTTGATATTTTCCAATCGTGACGCGTCGGCCTCATCATCAGGGTCCAGGAGTTCCAAATAGGGAGTTTTGTCAAGAATGGCCTGTAGCAGTTTTTCCGGAGCAAGGGTAGGCTCTATTTTTTTTAGTTTCTCCTGAATAGCGTGCGATCGTTTTTTTCCCAGTTTATCAATGCGATCCAATGACAGTTTTTCTTGGGGGTTTAATACCAAACGTAGGCATGCCAGCACATCTTTAATTTCCTTACGTTCGTAAAACCGTACCCCGCCATAGATTTTGTAACTGATGCCGGCGCGAATGAGCATTTCTTCAAATATACGTGACTGGGCGTTTACCCGGTAGAGAATGGCAATCTCACTGGGACTGTATCCTTCCTCTTCAATCAGGGTTCGCACGGTACTAATGACAAACACTGATTCCTCCTCATCATTTTCCAGTCCCACGACTTGCACCTCCTCGCCTTTCTCTTTATCAGTCCAGAGTTTCAAAATGGGATGTCCGTTGTTGTTTGAGATGACATTGTAGGCGGCGGTCAGAATAGGTTGGGTGCTGCGGTAGTTTCGTTCGAGCGTGAACGTTTGTGCCTCGGGAAAGTCATCCTTAAATTTTTCTAGATTGGTAAAATCAGCACCGCGCCATGAGTAGATGCTAACCCATTAGATAGAAGTAACAAAAAATTTAAATACCAAAAGGAAGATGAATTAATTGTTAAACGTCTTCACGACAGC
>JANLHK010000090.1 GCA_024653645.1 Candidatus Roizmanbacteria bacterium
TCGGCAAGAGCTTTGCGCGTTGCTGTTCCTTGATCATCATACTCATCGGTATAGTACAGCATTGAATACGGAAATGACTTTGATACGGGTGCCCACAAAACAGTGGGATAGTTTTTTCCTGTAATAGCTAGAGTAGCCAGCGCAATATGTCCGCCATTGCTGTGCCCCCATAATTGTACATCGTCAATATCGGCCGTTATAGCGCCTTCGTACTGCTGGTTAAGCTCAGTATTAAGGGTTGAGAGTGATGACAGGAGCGAAAGTGCCGTCGTATAGGTTTCAAACCGATCTTCAAACGAGTCTTTTGAGGGAGTATCTGATGTACCAAAACCTAAGAAATCGGGAGCAAGGGTAATAAATCCCTGTTGGGTAAATTGGGCTGCAGATGGCTGTGTGCCCATTCCCGGCTCATATATCTCAGCGGGCACATATCCGCGGAACATAACAATAACCGGATACGTACCGGAGGCTTTGGGAATATTGATGAGCCCGCTCACTTTTTTAGTGCTCGTACTGTTGGGAGTGTTGGGCGTTGAAAAGTAAAACAGACGCGCGGTCGAGCTGGCAGTTTCACTAACTTCCTTGCCCAAGATAATAGCTGTTGGCGGAAACTTGGTTTTTTTTAGGCTGGCAAAAGAGTATGCCTGTAATGGTTTTTCTATCGGTAGTATCGTAGGTAGCGATGGACCGGATGAAGAACTATTTGTCAGCAGGTGGTAGATATAGCCTGCTTCAATAAGCGAAACTGCTATAGCAATAAACAGCAACGCATTTTTCATACCAGCATTCTAACTCTTTTTTTAACTAGATCATAGTCCCATAGTATGATATACTCGTTGGTTATGGCAGAGCGAATGAGTCCTGAAAAAGTCAGGGAACAAAATAAAGCAACTTGGAAATCGCTGAGCTTTCTGAATAAATTACGGAAAGTTGCGACCGATCAGTTAGCTATGTTTGGCGTATCGCGAGCTACGGATGTCGGCGCTGTTATCGGAGGTGCGGGGCTGGCTACGGCTGCTCTGGGTAACCCCGCTGGACTGTTGTTTGCTCCGGCTGCTATCGTAGGACCATCATTTGAACACGAGCTCGCTGCCCGCAATGCGGGAAAATTCGAGAAAAATATGTGGAGAGGCCTTAGTGCTGCACTACCACTTTCTATTGCAACGCTCATGATTGGATTGTCAAATCCTGCTCTTGCACCCTTTATCATACCCGGCACGATTGGCGCCGGTGCCAGTTCCATTGGACTATTAATCTCACGGACCTTTATTGCCCGTCATCGCAAGATATAACCGGTTATGGATACTAAATCTGCATTAATGGGCGTACTCGATATTATTGGTTTTGAAGCAGATAAAGAGGCATTTGTCACTGAGTTTATTGAGACTTCAATTCAACAAGCTGCTGATGAAAGCGCTATTGAACAGACTTTTGCCCGTAATTTTTATGACTATATTGCCTCTATTTCAATAAGTCTTACCGAGGATACAAAAGTTGTGCTCGCACAGTATCTCCATTCGCTTAGCAGTAGTGTTTGACACTAATTGACAGGGATTTATTTTTGAAGATTCTGAACATTTCGCTGCAGTATATCAAGCCTTTTTTCGATTCTCTCTAAAACACGTGAAAATTCCGCATCAGTGATATCATCTTCTTGAACATCTTCCTGAATGGTATCAATATCCTTCTCTATTTCATCAATATCCTCTTCAACATCCTCAAGACTTTCCGATGCTTTGTTTACCGTCATTTGAATAAATAACGCCAGATAAATGGCCTCTACTGATAAGAGCGTTGTTAATAGGAGTAACACTTGGCCAATATCCCAGCCAAAAAACATAAGCAAAAATATACTGCAAAAAAATGCCGTATGGATAATAATTGACTGTGGCGTGCCCAGAGCTGTTGTTACCCGCTCGGATAGTGAATCAAGTATCGTTATTTTACGTTTTTTCATACATTAGTATAACATATTATAGAGCCAATTGACGGCCCCAGATCTACGTTTAGACTGAGTGTTTTTCGAGGGAAAGAAGGTGCTGCTTTCGTTTCAGTCCTCCGCCGTATCCGCCCAGACCACCATTCTTACTAATGACCCGGTGGCAGGGAATAATAATAACCAATGGATTTTTACCTATCGCTGTTCCGACAGCGCGTACCGCCTTGGGACTCCGTATGGATTGCGCAATATCGCTGTATGATTTTGTTGCGGCATACGGAATATGAATGAGCGCAGCCCATACTTTTTCCTGTAAAGGAGTGCCCAGAGCTGCAATGGGTGTGGCAAATGTCTTACGTTTATGGTTAAAGTACTCATTGAGTTCCCTTTTGATGGAAGCTAAGGGCTTGGTCACTTGAGCAATGGTATCTTGTTGCAGGACGCTGTGTTTGCTATCGGCAAAATCCAGAGCCACCAGTGTATGTTCATTGGAAATAGCAAGCAGGGTTCCTAAGGGAGAATCAATAAGGGTGTGATACAGTAATTGCATGCTGTTATTATATCCCATTAAACCACGACGTGAGTAAATTTGGAATAGCAAAATAATATTCCGGCTTGATATTGTAAGTGAGCTTTTCTAATTCTTCATCAGGCAGAGCCAGTCTCGTCATTAATTCCCTCGCCTGTTTTTTGGTTATCTTTTTGTGCTTTAAATTCCAGGCTGCGTCAATAATTCCCTCACGTACAGCATTTTTTACCTTGACGTGCTCATGATTGTACAGGTACTGCCGCAGATAGAGGTCGAAGTTGTTACTACTTATAGGATCCTCAGTTCGCTTAAAACAGATAATCGCCGATGTGGTATTCGGTTGAGGATAAAATGCTGTTTTGGGAACATCCATGATGATATGTGCCGTAAAGAATGCCCCCAGTATCGGCTCATGATTCACTTTTTCGGCGAGGGACTTTGGAGCCAGCCATACCAAGTCACCCTGGTACCATGCATAGTTGGTGTAATTATGCAGCATATTCTGTGCCTGGCTGTACGGAATACTGGCTACGACCTTAGTGAAGGGCTTTGTTGTTTCACGAAATGACCGGTTATTGATCAATTGGTATGCGTTACCATACACTATCTGTACGTTTGAGGGGAGCGTATCGAGCACAGGTTTAAAGCGTTCATCAATTTCAATGGAGACTACCTCTGCAGCCTGTTGAGCTAACTCTCGGGTAATAAAACCCAAACCCGGACCTACTTCAAGTACCCGGTCAGCATGAGTTATATGGGCGCTTTCTACCAGCTGGGCAATAATAGTCGGATCAATAAGGAAAAACTGATCTTTGGCTATATCAGCAGGATTCTTTTCAAGAAATTGTTTCGTTTCCTTAAGCAGCTGTTCCATTACTACCGGTTCTTTTCCATTTTAATAAGCTCTACCCAGCCGGTTGGCACAAAACCTAATGACTGGTACCAGGTAAATGATTTCAGCTTGGCATGAGCAGAAAGACTCACTGCCACGAGATCGTTCTTTTTTGCGTATTCAAGGGCAGCGGTTATCAGCATGGTGCCGATACCGTTCTTTTGAAACTGGGGATGCACGGCAATGGTATCAATATACAACTCAGTTCCCGCGACCTTGGTAAGGGGAAATGCCAACAGTACCCCTACAATAGCAGTGCCCTTTTTTACGACATAATGACATTCGCCAAAATAACTTTCGATAATATGTTTTTTTGCACGCTCCCGCGTCCATTTTTCACCCGCTGCCGTAAAAGTAGCATAGAACAGATCAGCAACTTCATCTATGTGTTCAGGGGTCATGTGTTCTGGTGTCATGTGGGGGTTATTGTATCAATTTAGTAAAATGGTAGTGTGGACGAAACTATCCTTAAGAACATAGACACATTTTTTACCCAGTATTATCATCAAACCTACAAAAAGGGCGAAATCCTTATCCGCGTTGATGAAAGTCCATTGGGAGTGTATTACCTAAAAGAGGGATACGTTAAGCAGTATGCGATATCCAAAAAAGGCGAGGAGGTGGTTATTAATATATTTAAGCCCATTGCATTTTTCCCCATGTCATGGGCCATAAACCACACACCCAACGCATACTTCTACGAGGCTATGACTGATCTCAGTCTGTGGCGTGCGCCGCGTGATGCGGTTATTACTTTTATTAAATCGAACCCTGACGTATTGTATGGCCTGGTAAGCCGCGTGTATAAAGGCGTAGACGGTGTATTTATGCGCATGGTACACCTGATGTCAGGTAGCGGTTATTCGCGGTTACTACTGGAGTTGATTATTCAGTCAAAACGATTCGGTACACAAAGCAAGGGTGCAGTTGAAATAACTATTTCAGAAAAGGACCTTGCCGCTCAATCAGGCATGACCAGTGAAACCATCAGTCGCGCAATGAGAATATTAAAAGATAAACATCTACTGACCTACCGTAAAAGTGTATTGCGTATACCGGATTTTAAGAAGCTAGAAAAAGAATTGGCAGAAGCCCTTTAGTAGGTAGCTTTGGTAATGATTTCATTAGTGGGCACTATTCTATTTTTGTTGTTTACATTGGTAGGCAGCCCAGTCAGTAATAAGTATCCTTGCCACTTTCCCTCGCCGACCAGTAACTCGAGATGAACCAGATCAGTTAATGTGGGCTCATCCTGTACATCATACAGGCGGTACCTACCCGTACAGAGCACATGATCTATCTGGTGCTTCTTATGTGATGTCACCAGCAGTTCTCCCCTATCTGCAACAGGTACCCAGGCAAAGGTTTTTTTCCTGTCAAGCGTCAGTATTTTTGTTTGATTTTTCGTTTCAATAAGACAATACCCTCCTTCACGAAGTAGTTTTATCATGGCACATACTATATATCAACTGCTGGGTATATCATTGATCTGGATCAATGCAAAGGGACACCACAAGAGCGGATACTACTAGTAATTATAAATTTAACACACCTATGTTTGCAGAAAGCATGAAAAAGCTGGCGGGAAAGAATACCAATTTTAGAAGCGTATTACATACGGGAACGTATAGTCAGTTGGTGGCCATGAGTATACCGGTACAGGGAGATATTGGTGAGGAGATACACGATGATGTTGACCAGATATTGCTATTTTTGGAAGGGACCGGCACAGCTGTGCTGAACGGAGAAAAAAGGGATATTAAAGAAGATGATCTGGTTATCGTGCGGGCAGGAACAAAACATAACTTTATCAACACCGGTGATATAGCATGGAAGCTACTCAGTATTTATGCCCCTTCAGAACATCCTGATGGAACGGTGCATAAAACGAAAGCCGATGCCCAAAAGGCTCATCACACGTAACTATGAGCGAGAAGAAATTTTTGAGCATACTGGAAAGCCTGCAGACTCGTTCAATCATAGCGTGGTTTTTGTTTATACCCATTGCCATACTTAATGGCATTGCGCGGGAGTTTGTGTATAAGCCCATGGTAGGTGACCTTATCGCTCATCAGATCAGTACGGCTATTGCGTGCATTGCTTTCTTTCTGCTTGCGTACTCAATGATTAAAAAACAGGCCGTAGGTGCATCAAGCCGCCGGTTAGTACTGGTGGGTGTACTGTGGGTTCTGATGACCATACTCTTTGAATTTAGTTTTGGTCATTATGTTGATGGCGTTTCATGGGAACGGTTGCTGGCAGACTATAATATTTTTCAAGGAAGAGTGTGGGGAGTGTTTTTGTTGTTGGTATTACTGACACCACTCTTAGCCAAACGTAAAGGCAAATAGCTGTGCATTCGCATCATTAAATTCAAGCCGCAAGATATGCGTTCCTGGAGTTGGTAGCGATATAAGCTGATACAATTTATCAGTGGAAACAATTATGGTATCCTGTTTTTTATCATCCACATATACCTCCACCTGAGTAGGTTCTCCCTTTGACCGCATTACTAAAAACACTTTTTGTGCCTCAAAATGTAAGAATAACTGTGCACCCTTACTGGCCTGTGCATACTCTTTGGTAATAGTCCAGGTTCCCTC
>JANLHK010000092.1 GCA_024653645.1 Candidatus Roizmanbacteria bacterium
AGTGTCAGTACCGGTTGCTGCGGCAGTTTTTTTAATAAAGAATTCATAGACGACTGGATTGGTGATGGTAGTGATGACCGGCGCCAGTTCATCAATAACTTCTTTTTGTCCGTAGACGGTGGTTACATCATGACGGAAAACGCTGGTTTCAAGGAGAAAATCATAGATTGAAACTTTTTCTTTGTACGCTCGCTTAAAGGCAGCAGGGTCGCTGGTAAGGAGGTCAGCGGGGTCCTTGCCTCCGCTCAGGCGCATCACATACAGCGACAAATCATATTCTTGTGAACGTTCAATGCCGCGCTTGATGGCCTCAGTCCCTGCTTTATCCATATCAAGACAAAAGATAAAGGTATGCGTTAGTCGTTTCAACAGATGTATCTGTTCAGTGGTGAGTGCCGTGCCTTTAATGCCCACGCTTTGCGTGTACCCAAATTGATGCGCCAGCATGACGTCAAACTCACCCTCCATGATAATCACTTCCTCTTTGGTGCGGATGGCGCGTGAGGCTTGCTCTATACCAAACAATGTTTCACGTTTATGGTACAGGGGTGTTTCGGGAGTGTTGATATATTTCGCCTCTTTATCATCTTTTTTTAGTATCCGCCCAGAGAATCCGAGAATCGCGCCACGAGCATCGGTAAGCGGAAACATGATGCGACCGCGGAATCGGTCATAGGTGGTGTTATGCTTTCCCATGGTGCCTAAGCCGGTTTGCACCATACTTTCATTTCTTATTTTTTTGGCTCGTAAAAACTTGCTCAGCGAGTCCCACGAATCTGGGGCATATCCCATTTTGAATACCTTGATAGTGGACGTGCTGATTTGACGACTGGCAACATACGCGCGCGCTGCTTCACCGATGCGATGCTGGGTAAGGATGTAGTGAAAAAAGTCGGCGGCCAGTGAGGTAACGTGAAGCATATTAAGGCGCTCATCCCACGCCTGGTCATTGACTGATACTTCATCTAGTTTGACATTGGCAAGAGGAGCTAGTATATGGAGCGCTTCACCAAAGGTGCAGTTTTCCCATTTCATCACGAACTTAATGACATCGCCACCTTCTCCACAGGCACCAAAGCAGTGCCAGAGCTGACGCTCGGGAGACACGACAAATGAGGGCGATTTTTCACTATGGAACGGGCATAACGCGTGAAAATTCCTTCCCACTTTTTTCAGTGTGACAAACTGACCAATGTATTCAACAATGTCCAACTTCTGTTTTATTTCCTCAATAGCACTCATACGGCTCGGCTAACTGGACATACGGATTGGAGAATGCAGACGTCGCAACGAGGACGTTGAGCAATACACGCGTCCCGTCCTAATTTGACCAACAAATGGGGAAATTCATTCCAAAGCTCATGAGGCAGAATGCGCATCAATTCTTTTTCAATTTTTTCCGGTGAGGCGTCACGCACATAGTCCAGCTTATGCGGTTGGTAGTACACCTTTTGTTTTCCGCCCATGGCGCTGGGAGACACCAAGCGTAAACGCTGTGTAATACGCTTTACATGGGTATCTACCACGACACCTTCACTCGTATGAAACAACTCGCCCAGAATAACGTTGGCTGATTTTCGGGCAACGCCGGAAAGCATAATGAGTTTTTTCATACGATCGGGAACAATCCCGTTAAACTGTTCTAATAGTGTGTTGGCCATACGCTGAAGGTTGCGTGCTTTTGCTCGGTAGAATCCGGTTTGGCGTATATGCTGCTCTATTTCAGAAAGAGGCATATGGGCCAGTGTTTCAATTTGCAAGCGTTCACGATGAGCCGTATGATCAGCTCTTTGAGCAAGAGCAGGGAAAAACAAGGCGGTTACCTCGTTTACTTTTTTATCGGTGCATTGGGCGGAAAGACTAACGGCAATAACCAATTCAAAAGGATTGGTATAGTGAAGCGCAATGGTAGGGTCATACTTCGTGCGCAGCTTATCGACTATGAGTGACACATTTCCTGGCATGGGCGCAAGAGAGAGTATACTATAGAGACAGTAAGATTTCATCAGATCATGAATATAACTATTATTTCAGACACCCACCTATCACATCGTTTTGATGTGCGTAAATATAAGTACCTGGTTTCAATTCTTGCATCCGCAGACAGAGTGATCATAAACGGTGATTTTTGGGATGGATATCTGACAAGCTTTGATCAGTTTGTCACCTCGCCGTGGAAGAAATTATTCCCACTGTTGAAAAAGAAAAAAGCACTCTATCTGTTTGGTAACCATGATAAGCGAGAGTACAGTGACACGCGCATCCGTCTGTTTTGCACACAGGCACATACAGAAATGAAATTGGATTTTGGTCGGTATCGGCTCCATATTGAGCATGGTGACCGCGTGGTTCCTTTAATAGATTCGTATATTCCTTGGGTGCAGCGCCATGCCTTCTTGACTCGAATCGCGCAGAATTATGAGCGGGTGGGATTATCGATATTAGGAACTCGGTTTTTGCTGCTTGAGTACACTAAGCACAATAACCGCATGAAAGAGTATGCGCGTACTTCAATCCCCCACAATGCGATTCTCTTGTGCGGTCACTCACACCTACCTGAACTGTCACTTTCCAAACGCTTTGCCAATTCAGGGTTTATTAACCATGGCTACGGATCATATCTGCGTATTGATAAAGACGAATTATCCTTGATACGAGAACAGTACGAATAGGGCTATTTTTTTTCTTGCAATTCACTGCCGGAATACGAGTATGTCCTCGCTCCGTCTTTCGCTTTTACCACTATAGTATGTGCTGTGATGGTAATAGCGGTGATTTCACTCGTCCCCAAGGAAACAGCATTAAGTATGCGGTAAGCCTTACTATTAGGTCCCTGTTGTACCATGGCAACGAGGTAGCTGTTGCCTGACGTTGTGTCATTGAGTGCGGTTACTGCTGTAACACTGTTATCACCAGCCAGGTCACCC
>JANLHK010000094.1 GCA_024653645.1 Candidatus Roizmanbacteria bacterium
TTAACGGGAGTTCTGTTCTCCTCATGGAATATTTCATACAACATCTTGCCGTTACGGTCGTAGAGGTGGGTAGAAAGACCCGAACTATATTTTTCCAAGATTGACAGATTGGGAAGATTGTTAATAAACTCAAGGGCAGAAAAAAAAGAAACAACCACCAACGCTAGCAGTACACCAAAGGCAAAATACTTAATGCGGTACAACAAGAGGTAATAATTAATGGAAAAAATGCGAGTTTTACTTCTTTTTCCTTTAACCACATGCCATATCCATTGACCCACATTAATAAACAGCGCGTTATAAACAAAAACCAAGCACCACCATACCGCTCGAAAGACCGTGGTCAGGAAAAAAATGATGCTCTCACCAAAAAAAATCACCACTGAAGCTAAGGCATACAATACTCTCATGATAAGCGTGCGGAACATGGCCGCATTTTATCATTTGTTATAGGATAAGTACAACTAAATTCCAGACAGTCGGGCGCGTACAATGAGGCGTTTCCAGAAGGTACCCGGAGGCACACAGGTGATGAGCGTCAGAACTGATTCCTCAGCTTTTCCGTCCAATACCCAGGTGTCGGAGGGATCAACGGTAAACATATCAAATACGACAAACGTATAGCTAAAACCATTGATATGAACCTTTACTTCGTCCCCGCGCTCCAATGATGGTAGGTAAGTAAAAACAGACTTATAATCATCCTCTTTATACAGCTGAGGAAGCGTTGAATGTCCTAAAATAACCGTATTCCCTACTTCACCGGGATACACGGCATTCCCATACTGCACGAGTGATTTATCCAATGCTTCACCGCCTACAATAACTTTTGAGCCAACGAGATTAATGCGGGGAACATCGATCGTATAATCGGTAATCTGTTTACGTTTCGTTAAACTCTGAGGACTCTGAGGAAACCAATCCTGCACCTTAGTAAAGTCACGCAAATAGGTTGAGTAGTAGGGTTCAAGCCGGTCGTCGTAAATGGATAAACCCTGTCGCAGGGGTGATGCAAGATTTTTTTTATCAACAGGGCTCACATGTACCGCAGCAAACACCTGATTCAGCTGGAACAAAATGATAGGAAAAAACGACCAGAGCAATACCAATGTTCCGATAAACACCGATATATAGGAAAACATAACTACTATAGGTTTTTTCTTCTGCTTGTAGCTTTTAGTATAACTGTAGGTCATAGTGTGTCGACAAAATTAAACTGTATGGCCTCACGGCGTGGCGGCAAAAAAGGCAGAGGAATCGGACCACGGTCAATGCGATAGTCTTCTATGGTATGAACCTCGTCTAATGTTTTCTGCGCAGATCCCAATAACTTCCATTGCAATTGCTCCCGTATGGCTGCCTGATCGATAAATTTCTGTATCTTTCCGCTTACCTGAGCCGTGTAGACCCACTCTTTATTCTTAACATCACTTTTTTTGCCATCAAGCGTCAGCTTCTGCAGATGAAAGGTATCTTTCACAAACTCCTTATCCTTCAATTTTTCTTTTTGCACAAAGCTCCGCAGCGTTGGTTCGGGCAAGTAGTACACGGCGTACTTACCGTCATATTGCAGAGTAACGGTTCGTACTTCTTCTCCAACAGAGGCATCGGTCTTACTGGACGCATCGATATCAGCCGTGTCAGGCAACAGCATGTCGCCGCTTCCCTTTATCTTGGCAAATGCTGACTGCATATCAGTGCGAAGCTTATCATTGGCTTTCTTTTGCAGCGCCTCATTATCACCTTCTGAAAATACGATACCAGTCTTCTTAAAGCCGCCCGTGAACTCCTTATTAGAAACGGCGTATACATCACTCTCAGTAACGCTATCAATGACCAGCTTCACGTTCTTGGCGATATTGGCGTCGCTTCCAATCGCGCTGGCGGTCACTGCTGCTGTTTTTTTGCCGTCAGCAACCGGCACTCCTGAGGCTGATGCGATAGCAACATCATCATTCAATATGAATGCAACTCCGTCGTTCGTTGTCAATTCAGTTCCCGCTGACAAGTTTTGTTGTTTAAAGGTTCGGTTATAGATCAAGATTTCACCCGTAGCTTTTTCACCGATCACCTTTTCTCCGGTTGCTTGATGGGACAATTCAAATGAAAACGAGCCCTTAAGCGTTTTGGTAAGGGAGCTGTTGGTATCAACCGTTATATCAATGCTGGTCGAAAAATTTTCCTTGTTGGTTACCAACTGAATGGTAGCGGTATACAGAAAGAACAGGTAGGAACCCAGTAAAAGCAACAGTAACACGGCTGCTCCCCCGCCTACCATCCACGGATTAACGGTAAGCGTAGGAAACGATAGGTGCATATGCTTCATTTTTTCAATCATGGGATTCGGTTTTGGCATGGTATCCAAAGAAGGGTCACTAAACCCTGGGGCTTCGGGAAGGTCATTTTCTGGCACCGCCAGATTTGTTTCTGATGGTGAACTTTCAGTACTGTTTTGCATATCAAATACCGCTTTTCCATACTGTGGTAACGCCTGCGGATCAATATACGTAATGGGCGTGAGCGCTTCTTCCTCAAATACCGGACCATGAAGCCATACCATAAGAGGATCATCGCCGAGCTGTTCACGCGCTTCTCGTAGCGAAGCTTCACGATCCTGCGTTTGCATAAACCGCTGCTCTTTAACCATGCGGTCTTTTGCAAAGGTATAGCTATGGTATGAATGCGATGTCTCTTCTAAAAATATCCATGAGTCATGCTTTTTCCCAAATACTGAACCAATAAGCTCATAGGTCGTCATATAGCCTAAGTTATGCAAATCAAGCTCTTTGCACACCTTGTTTATCACCGCCCGCACCTCTTCCTTTAAAGAGCCTCCCTCGCTGGTATAAAACGAATTTAAAACAAAGATGGTATCAGTCAGGTACACGTCTTTAGCAAGGTCCTTTTGGCAGTTATCGATGAGCTCATCAACTTTACTATCAAGATCTTTCAGAAATGAGTCGACATGGGTGGTATAGAGTTGCGACCGCTTCTCACTGGTGCGCTTATTAAAGGCAAATCCATGGATCGTACCTTCAACCAACACCACCATAAAGACGTATTCGTTAGCCGTGTGCTTATGGGTGCCAAAGAGCGAAAATATACCCATATAGTTAGAGCGCTACTACTTCTAATTTATTGTTGACCACTGCCTGCACCATAATTCGTGCGTCATCTTTGATGGGTTTTGCCGAATTGCTCTGCCACAGCTCGCCCTCAACCAGCACCCTGTCCTTGCGCACAACCGTGCCCTCTTTGCCCACCAGACAATCAATGCCAATACGCTGAAAAAAAAGATAGAGGCTTCGTCTAATCGCATTGCGCAGAAAAAACCAATACGTAACCATAACAATGAGTGACGCCAGAAGACCGTATTGCCAATCGGCAGTTGCCATATAGACTGCTCCAGCAGCCACAAATGACCACCCCAACACAAAAAGATCAAATCCCGTTGCTACTCCCATAAGAAGTTCAAAAAATACAAGCGATATTCCCAACACCATCAACCACCCGTCCTCAAACGTTGCCATACTAATTACTATATAGCATAATGTACCGATATGCTAGGATGGCTTCCAACTATCGGTATCTGGTATACCGTACTACTCATTGCTTCCCTGGTATCGTTGCCAGTCGGCGCCTATTTGTTTCAAAAACTCCCTGATAAGGGGTATCCTCTGTACCGCATACTGACAATCGGTATTGTCGGCTATATGGTGTTTATCCTCGGCCGATATAATCTCAGGCCCTTTACTCCTCTTACCATCGGGGTAGTGGTACTCGTCTATGGCGCAATAGCAGCACTCGTCTACCGCTTCAAGACTAAAGAAGCACCACTGCCATCAATGGGAAGCGTTATGCGATACGAAACTGTCTTCATATTCTTTTTACTCTTCTGGTGCTATATACGGGGTCAAGAACCCACTATCCACTCTCTTGAAAAATTTATGGACCTAGGATTTACCATGAGCGCCTATCAAGGTACCGTTCTGCCCCCCATAGACATGTGGTATGCCGGGAAAG
>JANLHK010000097.1 GCA_024653645.1 Candidatus Roizmanbacteria bacterium
CTGTGGCTCTATCTCAATCAAAAGCCCCCCGCCTGGGACCAGGCATTTCATCTGAAATCTGCATTTGCCACCTATCATTGGTTACACGGACAAAAGCCCGTTCATGGTATTGATATCATTCGCTCCTTTTATGTGTATCCTCCTCTGCAGTACGTTATAACAGCCCTATGGATGAGTATTGTCGGAACCAGTATTACTACCGCAACGGTACTCAACTCCCTCTATTTCTGCGCTACCATGGTGGTAGTCGGGTTGATTACGTATGAAATAACTAAAAAAGTTACGACCAGCGTCATTGCCGCACTTATCTATACCCTGACACCCCTCAATTATGATACTTCACGCAATTTCTTACTCGAACCCAGTTTATTATTGCTTATTTCCCTAGCTCTGTACTTCTACATCCGCTCCCACAACTTTACCCAGACTAAACAGACGGTTCTGTTCTTTATTACCTTTATCATTGCCTCCTATATAAAGCTCAATGCATTTATGTACTTTGCTCCCATCTTCCTGTGGTCTGCAGCTACAGCTCTACAATATAAGCACAAAAAACCAGTGCTCGTGTTGGTAGCATTTGGGCTGGGATATGCTTTGTGCATGAGTCCCTGGTGGTGGGCAAACCGATTTAACCTTGATCACTACCTGCACTCACCGGCATTGCGTGGCGAGCTCGCCACCGATCCTATGAATATCATGAGTCTATATACCTGGGGATTTTACTTCAAGATTTTTTTCCTGCATCAGTTTTTCCCCATTCCCGCACTGCTCTTTCTTATCAGCTTTATTCCCGTATTACGGGAGTATAAAAAACAGCACGTGCTGTTTATGCTCCTGTACTTGCTGAGCGTCTACGCTATTGGGACGCTGGTTACCAATAAGGATCCCCGGTACACTATGCCACTGCTTATCTCGGTAGCGGTACTGGCTGGAATTAACTTCAGCTCCTGGCCCAGAAAAATGGTTGGTTTGACCCTTGCGGGAGTATTGATTGTTTTCTTATTCAGTAATTACATTAACAATTCGTATAACTGGCCGCTCAAAAAAAATGTGTCAGTTACAACCACGAACGTTCCTTTTTTTGAAGACGTTGAGTGGATCGGTATTGATGACTACCCCGTACGCAGGTACGTTCGGGGTAACTATCCTCAAAAAACGGTAATTGCCGACCTTGCTAATATTAGCCAACATAACCTTCTGAAGGTAGTGGTGTTGGTTAATACTGAAGGATTTAATGATAATAATTTAATGCTGTATCAGGAAATACAGCGGGCGTATTCGCTTGAATTTCACTCCATAGGATTGCGTGAATCATTTGAGTCAACTGACGAAATACGAGACCTGCTGGCTCATTATCCCTATCTCCTTATTGCCGACCCGGATTACGAATCAGTTCCCTTTTATGCCATCAATTACCAAGCATTTAAACAGATTCAGGCGTATGTGCAGAAACAAGTAGAACAAGAACTTATGTGTGTGATACAAGAGTATCCATTAGAACAACATAACGTATATTTGATTGATACCAACGGGGTGAGTTGTGGAATTGTAACGAAATAAAAAGATTTGGGGGAGGGATGCACACCGTTGTGCACCCCTCCCACCGAGATTCAGGCGTTGGCTACCACATGGAAGGGTCGACTTCTTGCATCGACCCAGACGCAGCGTCAACCAGGCGATATTCTGCCAAGTTCCCACTGCGAAACACAAAAACCTTGACGAACGCGCATCCTTCGCCGTTGGTCCCACCAGCGTTAGCATGGGCAGTAATGCCCCATGCCTCGTTAACCATGTGAACCGATGGCGTTCCCGCCACGGCCTTCATGGTAACAGAGCCATCTGTGATAATCAGAGCACAAGTGCCCCGAGTACCGCCATTGGCAACCTTCCAACCGCCCGCAGTTTGCACCGAAACATCGGCCAGAATCATCCCCGTAGGGTTACTGGCAATCATCGTCAAAGTGCCCAAAACAGGCGGATCAAAAGCCGGCGCACTAGGTGCAACCGGTGTCGCGATCGCCCCCGCGACAGGGGGTGTGGTCGTAACGACCACGACGGGAGCTGGAGTCGCAACCCCAGCAACTGCGACGGCAACTGCCGCCGGAGCAACCGCACCACTCGGGGTGACGGTTGCGAGAACCCAAGTCTGTCCGACCGGGGCACTACCTGGTGCACATGCTGCGACCAGGACGAAAACCGCGATGAGGCTCGCGGCGAGCCATGCGAATTTACGCATCGTGCTTGCTCCTTGCCCCTCGCGGGGCGTTGAAAAGGAAAAAACGTTGATGTCCGTCGTCGGTGTAGCCTTTTTGGGCTTGTACCGCACGGACGAGGTTGGGAAGCAGCTTTTTACACTGCCACCCACCCTAGTCCGAACGGCATTACCCAAATTTTTTGCCTGAACCTGTTAAAGAAAGGTCGTTGATTTCAGCTCGAGAAGCTATTTCTCGAAACTGTCATCTGTCGACTTTTTTCCTTCCTTTCGGAAGAAAAATATTTGCATTAGTTTTGATAAAGACGCTATTGTCTCTATTAAACTAAATGCAAGTATAAGTATACCCTATAAAAAGGTATTTGTCAATACTATGGGATATATTACCGTTGAGGGTTCAAAAGCCGGTTCAGCTCACGCGCTGCTTCAGGACAGCGCACCTGAATAGGGTCAGACCCTCGGGAAAATGCCTCTTCCACAAATCCCACCTCCTGCAGTAATGGTGTATAACTACGGGGATCTACCTCGGGATGGCGCTCACGCATGGCTCGTACCGGCTCTGCAATACGGCCCATCAGAGTAGTAACTATCTCTCTTATTGGGCTCTCCAGTCTGTCTTCATACCCATACTGGTCCTGGGCTTCCATGAAATGCAGATTAAGATCTTCAAGCGGTACACCAAACGATTCCTCTACCCGTGCCTTTGTTGCTTCATCAATACGAGCCTTGTAGCCTAATCGCTGTACCCGTAAATGAGCGCGGCGGCTTATTCCTTCTGTTTCTGAGGGAGCAGGGGCAACCGTAGGTGATTCGCGATACTCTCGTATACGATTCTGTGGAGGGGTATCACTGATCTCATGTGCCATTCCCTGGCGTAAATCAGCCGCATGAGTAAGTACAATTAGCTCAAGCGCTTTTCGAGTATGCTCTGAAACTTCTTCAGGTACCATCACTTCTCCCTGCTGGTTGAGGGAACATTGCGTTATTGCCCCTAACTGCTCAATATCAACTCGAAGCAAATTGTCTTCTGTTCTGAAAAAAGTAATTGAATCAATACCGAGGTTCCATAGATAGGGGGCCTCTTTTGATTGAATCACAACACGGTCACCCCGTTGGCAAAACGCAAATATACCCCCTAATGCCTGCTCGCGCTTACTATCTCTTTCCTGTTTAAATTCCTCTTCAGTTAAGCGTGCTGTACCAAAGTCAAAAATCGCATTTATTTCTTCGTGTGTTTTTAATCCTTGTTGAGGATCATCTTTTCGTTTATTGCGCAAATCATGAATGCTATTGAGAACAGAACGACGAATTGCCGCTGCTCTTCCTTCATCAGTTAACAGCGGATTATTCATTATATTTCCCACCTCCCTCCACCGTAGCACCAGTCCACGATCTCCGGGAACAGGCTGGTACATTATATGCACCGGAATATGTTGCTCGTTTTCCTGTCCGAAATCCGCATATACTCCTCGCTCTGCTTGGCTCAGGTGGGTGGTGAGCTGAAGTGCAAATATTTCCCGGCGTAGCAGATCTTCTTCAAACGCTACTTCAACCATATCCCACCGTTTATTACCCGCAAAAAATTGTTTTTGCCGGTCCTCCATATCGATAAATAACTGTTTTGTCGGTGGGTTTGGCTGTTGTTCCACCTCAGGATACGCTTGAGTCAGCAAATGACGTGCAGCCAAATTATGCTTCTGCACCTGCTGTTGTATCCTCAGTAAGTCCTCTTTACTACTAAAAAGGCCATTCACGTACTGGTCACCCATTTCCATTTGCAACAAACCAAACGCCTTATCGCGTAGCGCAGTATCAGGCATATAGTTTGAGATAAAAAACAAAATACCGTTTATATCTAGGCTTAACGGGTCTGATGACGCCGGCCCAGTAATATATTGACGGGAAAATTCAAGCTTCATCAGCTTACCAAATGTCTCTTGAAACTGTTCAAGATGCGGCACTTGAGCAGCATTTTTGTCCATCCGTATACGATGGAGTGCCAGATGTGCGAATAATAAATAGGCTTCTTTTGCATCAATTGTTAATCGTGCCAACTCATCAAGGCTCGGTTTACGATGGTAAAAAGCCTCAACGGGTTTGTCTTGGTAAGCAGCCACTATGGCATGAGCATGGCTCAATCCTCCTTCAGGATATTCAACCATATGACGACTGAGCGCCATCATATCTTCATGACTCAGGGGGGTCTCGCCTCGAGATAATACCCGATGAGGATCCTGCAGCCTTACTAGTATTTTTTCTGCAAAGTGAGCTCCTGGCTGTTTATCACGCACGAGTGCTGCAGCTTGTCGCAATACATCCAGATATCCTGCCGCAGAAGTAGAGGCCGTAGTCATAATGTCCCGCTCATACCTATCGCGCTGTTTGCGGTTTAAGCCTTGTGCCTCTGCTGCGATTACACTAAATTCCGGCTTTGCCATAGAGTTATATTATATCTTATAGTAAATGAGATCTCAACCACAAAGAAATCATATAGTCATTATATATACAATGTATTATTATGTTTTCCCCACATTATCCACAAGGGTTATTTTGTAGCTTGAATGTACTATTATAAGCCTAAAAAATAACCCCGCCGGCTCCGATTGGAACAGACGGGGATAAAGTTTTTTAAGCTTAATTTACAAACTGCGTTTGCGTAATTTCCATCCCGCGAACAGCGTAGGCAAAGAACCTAAGGCAAGGGCAATTCCAAAAGGATCACCGGTTGCTGGCACGGTTTGTGGACGTGCTTTCTTTTCAATACAGAATTGTGCAGTATCCTCATCCTGTCCCTGCTCCACGGTATAGGCAGTCACCTTATTAACGGGGCAAATAACCGATTTCTGGGCAGGTAACTTAGCTAAAGGCAGTGCGCGTACCTGAACCACCAGGGTTCGTTCAGTTCCCGGCTGCACGTTAGTAAACGTGGTACTTACTACACGAGTTGCGGCGTTATAATCGCCTCCTGATATAAATGCTACATACGAAGGCAATACGTCCTCTACTCGAATCGAGGAAAGCGTTGATCCGCCCGTATTTTTGGCAATGAGTTTAAAAAAAATGGCATCTTCAGGTCCGTATTTAGCGTCAGATAAACCAAGGTTATCAACATAGTCACCACTGACGGGGTGCCGTACCAATTTATCAACCACTACTTTACCTGATGTAATATCTTGACCATAGGGGCCATAGGCCGTGTCGGCATACACTAATGCCGGTGCGTTCATAATAAAAATGCCCATCACCAACGCGATCGTAGTTGCGAAAATAGTTTTATTCATCATGGCCCGTAGTATAGCATACACAAAACTATATTGTCAACTATAGGATAGTATCCACATATTCTAGCTCAGTAGACGGAAAAAAACCGTATAATCGAGGTATGAAGGTAGCTATATTGGGTGCGGGGTTTGCTGGACTAGCAGCGGCTTATGACCTCGTGCAGGCAGGACACGCCGTCACTATATATGAAAAGGCGCCCCATGCCGGCGGTGCCGCAGGTGGATTTAAGCTTCCCCATTGGGACTGGCACCTCGATTTTGCCTATCATCACCTCTTTACTTCTGACGCTGATATCGTGAGATTTTGCAAAGAAATCGGGTGGAGTGCCTTTATAACAAGACGTCCTATCACCGCGAGCAGCTATGCATTTCCCTCCTCGGACACCCCTAATCCCCAAGAAATATATAAATTAGATACTCCACTTGATCTACTGACCTTCCCCAAACTGTCCTTACTGAACCGCATTCGTGCAGGAATCGTATTAGCTGCGCTCAAATTTGGGCCGCCGCTCGCCTACTATCACAACCATACGGCATACGAATTACTGAGCACCCTCATGGGAACATCCGCGTGGAACACCTTATGGGAACCTCTCTTTAGTCATAAATATGGAACTGATGCCCATACCATC
>JANLHK010000098.1 GCA_024653645.1 Candidatus Roizmanbacteria bacterium
TTGATTACAAAGGCGCCTTTTTGGTCAGAGCTGCATACAGACCAAAAAGGCGCCTTTGTAATCAACAAAAAAGACCGATATGACGCTGTTATTAGCACGCTACCCAGTCCGGTGTTCTTACAGATTGAAAAAGCGGTGCTTCCGGCCTCATACCGGAAACGCCTCGAGGGCATTCGCTACCTAGGGGCCCACGCAGTTATCTACGAAACCAAAAAGCCGCTGGTTAAGGATGTATACTGGCTCAGTATTGCCGACCCAACTAACCCATGGATGGTACTGGTGCAGCACACTAATTTTATGGACTTGCGGCATTTCGGTGGCCATCACATTGCGTACCTGGCTCGATACACCAATGAAAAGATGCCAACCATTCCTCTGTCCCAGTACGCCATTCAAAATCACTTTATCCCCTATGCACAACCACTGTATACGACCAACTATACTCAGTGCATGCCGCACACCTCTCCTCCGGTAGCCGGCTTATATTTTGCCAATATGGAACTGACCTACCCCTACGACCGAGGAACTAATTATGCCGTACAGGTTGGCCGAAAGGCAGCGCAGGCATTACTTGCCCAGTCATGATATCATCTTCTGAATTCATACAGCATCCCTTAACCAAGCGATGGTTACGAGATGAACACCGGCGAACTGATCGTTACGACTCTGAATCGCATGAAGCAAAACCATTACATACTCTTGACTATACTCCGCTGGCCGATATACTGCACGACCCTACGAATGGTAAACGCTTTGGTATGCTTGAACTGCTTAAAACCGGCAGTAAGCTGTATTTTTTTCCTCCTGAATCACAATTTGAAGGAATTGTGCGGCACAGTTCAGTGCGTGAAGAGTCAGCCTTCCTCTGGGAATCCATGATGCAACCCCTTACTCCATTTATTGCCCGCATAGTCGGCAACCGCAACCCTTCGCTCATTCCTGCAGCGCCTATCCTTCTAAAAAAACCTGAAGATCCCCATTCATCATTTCGTATCTATCCCGCACAGAGTAACCGTGACGCTATGCAGGATGATGCACGATATACGATTTATTCTCGCTATTGCGGATTGCCTCTTTCAACCTACCGGCACAACCAAGCTGACGCACGTTTTGTTCCCCTTATGCATGAGCTTGAATCACAACGACGGAATATTGAGGCTGATATGCAAAGTCTATCGCTGGCACATGGTCATGCGCATGACGCAAACTATACCGTTGAGTTTGTCCAACAAGCATACCTTGAGGCAATGGGAAAACAGGGATATACCCTTAATACCCTTCCTTACGATGAAAAACATATATCGGTCGTGCCTGATGAATGGTTTGCTCAACAGGAACACGCACCCCAGCCAGCACAAAGATGGCGACCGATTCTGCGGCTTATTGATTTTGATGGGTTAAGCATCAGTCAAACCGCATTACTGACACAACTTAATATGGTTAAACAGGCGAAATTAATTACCCTAGAAGACATTGATGCATTCCTTAAAAGGACTCCGGCCAATTATTACGAGAAAGAGATTGTGGCAGTATTGCAGTAACAGGTGCCAGAGAGAGGACTTGAACCTCCACTCCCATACGGGAACACGCTTCTGAAGCGTGCGCGTCTGCCAATTCCGCCACTCTGGCAATCAACCTTGCTCGTCCAGCTAAGCTGGATCTCGTTACACTCGATCTTCCATTCCGCCACTCCTCTGGCTGTCTCACTCACGATTATAACAAATGATGTATACTTGAGCTTATGCAGCCCGTTAATCGTATGAGTGCCCTCTTTAGAGCGTTGCGTCCCAATCAATGGGTAAAAAATTTGGTCGTCTATGTCGCCATTGTCTTTAACGGAAAACTGTTTGATCCGGAAATGTTTATGCTTTCCACGGTGGCATTCGTTATTTTCTGCGCCATTTCAAGCGCCTCATACCTACTCAATGATATCGTTGATCTGCCGCTTGACCGCAAACACCCCCGCAAGCGCTTTCGTCCCCTGGCGAGCGGGCTCATCGGCATTCAAGATGCCAGTTTTATGCTGTTTGTACTGCTCCTGGGGTCAATCACCGCGGCACTCAGTATTCGGGTGGCGTTAGGCATTCTGGTAACGGCGTTTTTCTTGCTGCATGCGCTGTATACATTTGTACTGAAGCGCTACATGCTGTTTGATATATTTGCCATCTCCATTTCGTTCATGTTACGGCTCTTTGGAGGAGAGCTGATTACTGGGTACCATGTCCCTGCATGGCTCTGGCTAACTACCTTTTTCTTCTCATTGTTTATCGCCTCAGTCAAACGACACAGTGAGCTGGTAAACCAAGGAGATAAAGCACGTGAGGTGCTGTCTAAATATACCAACGAGCTGTTACAGTTTTTAGTAAACGCATTTGCCGTACTATCAATTATTTCCTATGCCTTCTACTCCTTTGTTGAAAAACCACCCCACATTCGAACCTCACTGACCTCAATTCTTGAACCAGTACTGCGGTCGCCTGATACCAGAAAGTGGTTCATGCTGACTATTCCCTTTGTAGTCTTTGGTATTGCCCGCTATGCCCAGCTCTTGTATGCACAAAAACAAGGAGAAGAGCCTGAACGATTGGCTACCCATGACCGCATATTAGTCACCACCATTATTCTGTGGGCCCTCATTCTGGTTATCCTTATTTATGCCATCTAACCTCCTATGAATGATGACCTATCTCCTGAAGAATTAGCCCAGCTGGAAGAGGAACAAAAAAAGAAACACTTGCATGGCTCACCAACCGGTATGTGGGGGGCACTGGGTGCCATAGGGTATTTCATGTATCAAAATGGCACGCCTGAGGCCCGAAGAATCCAGCTACAAAAAGCCTGGAAGCGTGAATATAGTAAGCAACTGACCCAAACCCATCCCGAGCTGCAAAAATTAAGCGAGGCTGAAAGTAACGCTCTCAATAAGTATGTTGATATGATGCTGGTTCGCGCCGACAGTGCTCTGCTACAACAAACCATACCGGTTACCCAACTAGCCCATATTCATGAAAGCATTGCTCAGTATGCTCCCGAAATAGCCAGTAAATTATCGCCCGCTCTGCTTGCCACCAGTCTTTCCGATATGTCGGGGCCCTATGCCCAACAGAGTCAACAGATTGATGCACGATTGGGTGAAAAAAAATTACAGGAACTGCGTACGGCAGAGCTTAAGGCTGAAACACGAACCCGCATGCGTGAAACCATACGCAGTGCGGCTCCTAACCTCTCATCCAGCGAGCAAGATCGTCTCTTTGAGCGACTTGACAGAGCGCTCGAAAAACACGGCATCCATGACGTGGCACAGCAGGTATCTTCGACCTACAAAGACATACCAAACGAAAATGAACGACTAGCACTTTCTGCCCTCCACAAAGCCTTAGACCAAGATGGTGCACTGACGGGAATCGGCGCAGTAGCCAAACCCGCAGAACAAACTCCCTTAGATACGCAACGAGCTGCGGTATTTAACCGTTACGCACATGACCTCGAAGAAAAAATAGCCAGCAGTATCCATCAGAGTGGAGGAGGTAAAGATATGCTGAATCCGCAGCGACGAACCAATGAATCGATTGCAGAATACAATAACCGCATTGCATCTGCCAAGGCGTTGCGCGACGATATAGCTCGATTTTCGAAACTATCCACTCAAAGCCGCAGAGATGCACTGTTTACCGCCAACACCCCTGCGAGTGAACGTATGGGCACCATGGCCGCACAACGGTTACTCGCAAACTTTCCTCAACTCAAAACCCTGCTGTCGGGAGCGCTCATATTCGAGCATCAAAACAATCTCGCAGCCAATTATGCTTCAGAGTACGGCCAGGTTATGCAACAGCTGGAACAAAACCCACCATCACTGACTGCCATCCGTGCGCACGAAGACAGTGACCTATTAACGCAGCGCTATGAGAATGAGCTCGTCAAAAGCGGGCAATCACCCGAAGCTATTGCCGCAAAAAAACTTGCCTTTAAACAGGCGGCGCAAGCAGAATTAACCACCGACCGCACCGCAAAAAACCTTATGCAGAGAGTCGAAAAAAGACTCCGGACAGCGTCAGGAGACGCGTATCGTGATGATGGTTTTGCGTTTAACCGCACCTTTGCCTGGTATACAACCCAACCCGAACTGCAGCAACGCCTGCAGGAACAACCACGCACTGTTCCCCCGCCATCATCCACTCCGCTTCCCCGTGCAATGATTGAGGCGGTCCTGAAGCGCGTAGAAACCACCAACGGAGAAGAAACCGTTACTATACGTAGCTCTATGCCTACACCATTTCCTCTCCAGACCAGGGCCAGAGGTGTATTTGATCGAGGACTGAACGCCGGAGCGCGGCTTGCAGACCGTTTCCTGAGCCCCCGCTCAATGGTTAAGAATGCCGCTCAATCAGCCCTACAAAAAGGGGCCCAGCAAGTGGCACAACGCGCTGCAGTGGCGGCAGCAGAAAACCCCGCCACC
>JANLHK010000101.1 GCA_024653645.1 Candidatus Roizmanbacteria bacterium
TATGGCTCTGCGCAGCGTTGACGCGGTTATCAGTCTTCCACCTATGAAACAGGATACTGATTACGAAAAGTTGGTGTTGACCCTCAAACCCCATATCATTGCCCTTACTTCGCCTGACCCTCATATTGAGCACAAAAAAAAGTTTGCCCAGGCTATAGGGGCACGGGTCGTCTCGGTAATAAAACGAATTCCCCGCTATTCATCGACCGCCATCATCTCGCGTTGATACGAAAGCCCGTTAGCTATTGCATACCATTACGCTCTATGACAGAATAGTTATTATGACAATCCTCAGTCTTCTTCAAGAGTCATTGCATATCGTATCCATCAACAAACCGTATTTCGGGAAAGCAACCACTAGTGAGGGATCTGTGACAGTCTCACCAGAACACGCCCAACAATTTGATGTTGATGTATGGGCCACCTATGTAAAAAAATTACTTGAAAAAGCTAACCGCACCAACAAAGGTAAACAGAAAGTCCATCTCGTTTTGGGTCAACGATTTTTTACCTTTGTGCGCATTGATATTCCGGTCGAAACTCCCAGTGGGGGCGTACCCGAATACATCCGCCATCACTTGTTTGAATCAACGCCGGGCATTTCTCCTCAAGATTCATATATATATGAGACCGTCACCAACCGCGGAACGGTATATGCCAATGTCTATGTGCTATCACTGCAAACACGCGCACAGGTGCAGACGCTCCTTGATTTGTTTGATATTACGGTAGAAAAAATATATCCAGAGGCACCGCTCCTGTTTAGCACATTCTCGCACACACTCAACAAAAATAAGACTGAGCCGGTATTTTTTCTTGAATACGGACAGTACCAGTCAACCGGTCTTATGTTTGATGCACAGGGATTATTCGACGGACAGGTACGCCTACTTGATTCACACGCCATCATTGCCGAACTGAAAAAAATAGTGACGAGTAAACCCAAGCCCGCACGCCTTATCGTCAGCGGAAAACTATCAACCGAAATCCGCCAGGACAGCTTTACGAAAGAGGTGGGTATGTGGACCAACCCCCTGCACCGTATTCTGCAGGACTCGGTGGTACAAAAAAAGGCGGTTAGCATTCAGCTACAGGAGCATACCCTTGCCTATCTGCGCGAAATTACCCTGTTGCATGCGCTTGACGAAAAAAAAGAGCTTATTTCCTTCTTGCCTCAAACCACCAAAGCCTATGTTCCAGCCACCCCAACCGTTACTCCTCCTATTCGTACCGCACCTTCTGTTGCTCCGGTCGTCGCACCCGAAGTCACTCCTGAGCCGGTTACAGAACCTGAAGAAGAACCCACTAAAACACCAGAACAATCTGTTAAGCTAGAGCCAACACCTCCGGTTGAGCCGGCTGTTGAGTCTGAGCCAACAACGCCAGTATCGTCCACCATATCGTCCCCAACTGCGCCTCTGCCAACCTCATCGCCACGATGGATTATTATGGCGATTGTTATGCTGGTTACTGCCGGTATTACTCTGGGTATTGCCTATGGTGTCAGCAATCTATCGTTTTCTTCTTTCATGCCCCAGCTGCCGTTCCTGGCCAAACCAACACCGAGCCCAACGCCACAGCCAACCGCAACACCCACGCCCACCCTTGCACCCATTGCCCGTGAGGATATTAGCCTCTCTATCGAAAATGGTGTCGGTACCACCGGACTGGCCGGAACCTATCAGGAGCGCTTAACTGACCTGGGGTACGAAGTAACAACAACCGGCAATGCCGACAACTATGACTATACCGCTACCGTTATAAAAACGGGCAACCGCGCTATTTATGAACTGCTCAAAAAAGATCTCGCGGAATTCCTATCAGGTACCCCCCAATATGAAACATCCACCGATACAGATTCTGCTGTTATAATACTGGGCAGTGATAGTGAATAATGAATTACAGCAGCGACTCAACAACCTCGTAGAGCGCTCAAACATTCCCCAGAAAAAAGAGGAACTGGCGGCTCTTACCAAAGAGAGCGAGGATCCCCAACTGTGGAGTGATCAGGAGCGGGCCCGTAAACTTCTTAAGCGCCAAAGCGAACTGCAGCAATATGTTGATGACTTTGAAATGATGGAGTTACTGGCGCTTGAGCCTGATGAGAAGGCACTTGAAAAATTACTGAAACAATACGAAAAACTCCTGCTGTTTTCAGGCACCTATGACGGCAATGACGTCATCTTTTCCATTCATGCCGGGCAAGGGGGAACCGAAGCCATGGATTGGGCGTCAATGCTGTACCGCATGTACACCAACTACATTGAAAAAAAGGGCTGGCGCTACGAAGTAGTTGACCGGGTTGATGGTGAAGAGGCCGGTATCAAAAGCGTCATTATTAACGTATACGGAACCTTCGCTTCCGGCTTGGCGTACGGCCATTTAAAGGCAGAGGCCGGTACCCATCGCCTCGTGCGCCTGTCTCCATTTAATGCCAACAGTCTGCGCCAAACGTCATTTTCGCTGGTTGAGGTATTACCGATTATTGAGGAAAAAGAAGTGGCATTCAATGAGGGCGATCTTGATTGGCAATTTTAT
>JANLHK010000110.1 GCA_024653645.1 Candidatus Roizmanbacteria bacterium
AAGCCGCCTCACCGAGCGCGGTAATTAAATTGCAGCCCACTAATCTGCCCAGCATTGAGCCCGAGGCTCAGTAGCCAGGTATTAACCGCGGCAATCAACTCATCCTGTGTCAGGGTTTCTGATACCACATCATAGGTAAATGTGCCCTGTTCAAGCTGTGCGCTCATGGTAAAGTCATCTGATGTATAGGGTAACTGGTTGGCAAGATATATATCCGGACGTTCCTTGAGTGTATTGCGATCCTGCTCTTCAAACAAGCCAAAGGGATAAGTATCAAGCGGTTCAGCATCTACCGTGGTGAACCGGAAACTCCCCACTAATCGGCCACTGGGCAGTACTGATAACGACACCAGATATTCTTCTTTCGGAGCCAGTACCCGCAACAGGGTAATGGTAGCCGTCTTGCCCTGCATCGTTACCTCAGTGGCAATCTGTCCGCCGGTTCCCTTTTCCCGCACCGTTGCTTCAAGTGATTCATTACTCTTCAATGATCGGGATACTATGATCGTGAGCGCTGTTGTTTCAAGCGGTACATCAATACTGTTATTAGCCGGGGTTGTCTGAATCATACTCAGTCCTGATGCTTCACTCGGCGTTGATGTCGCCGGGGTGGGTATTGTAGTCGATCCGGGACTTACAGCGCTCTGCGAACTGGTTCTCAGTATCATAATGACGGCACTGATAAAGACCATAAACAGTACCACGATGCCGGCAAACAGTAGTTTTATCTTAGTATTCATATATAGCTAATAGTACTTTATTTATAATCTGCGCAAATAACAGGAAATGCCACCCTGTGAAACTGGTAAAGCGGGATTATAGTACCGTTTTTGTACCGTACCGCCAATGATGCCCGCATTTGCGTCATGCAGCTCCATGGTCCACAGTCCACTTTCCTGATCAAATTGCTTGTCCGTTACCATAGCGATGTGTCCATAGGGATCCGCTGTCCACACCACCAAATCGTTTATTTCAACCTGAGCAGCGCTTAATTTCGAGTCATAGGTACTGCGGGCAAAACCCGTAGGTGGAGCGTCATCCAGACAATAGTCCATAGCATCACGCTGCTCAAACGATCCATTCACGACCGTTTCTACTGCCGCCACATACCCGACACACTGCAGCGTCTTCCATTTTTTACTAGACGGTGTGGTTGATGCATACAGAAGGTCATAGGCATTGCGCTGAACCGACGATAGCAGTCCGGTTACGGTGCCCCCTGCTCCTGAATACACCGCATTAGTCCATGTTGGCCGCACCCTCCAACCGACCGTGCTGTTTCCTATCTGTTCCCGTAATAACGAGGCATATTCTGCCGGTGAACCGCCCGGCACATACGTGGGGCCGGCAAACGGAATGCCGGCGTTTTCAACTGGTGTGGGTGCTGCCTGCAATTGCCCCCCTTGCCCCGGCTGGGCAACCACATTTCGGTTTGCTGCATAGGGCAACAAGAGCTGCGCAATACGGGTATGGGTACCCTCTACTTCAGTTTGGTCATACCCTGCTTCCGCCCCACCGCCTGTTTCGTTGTCCTGTATATATTTTGGTTTGAACGTATTGGCGTAGCCAGACTCACGGTCTGACGCGTTATTACCCACCCAGGGAATAAGGCGTCCAAACCAGGATGAAACTTCATTGGTAATAACCGCTAAGATTGATTGTTCGGATTCAGCAGCGACTCGTTTATCTTCTATAATTTTTGGTACTTTAGCCGTAGCCAAGTGCCCTGAACCCCGCGCAATCTTTTTACCGGTGCACGCGGTATCATTTTCCCGGCAGATCTCATACTGGTTTTCCACATGCCACGGCTGCAGTTTATACGCGTCACCCAGCAGCCGATCGGCATTAGCACCAATAATATAGTTATTAGTGATGCCCGTACTGGCTGTTTGCCCAGGGATCAAACCGCTGGTACCCGTACCACTCACCAAGAGTGAAGATGCGCTCAGATACGGGCCGAAGTATTGGGAAATTAATGCGGTCTGATCAAGCCATGATGGTTCGCTAAATTTTTCCGGGTCATAAATAAGAATGGTGGCTGCCTGTATGCGTGGATCATTCCAGGCCTGTGTTGTTTGTGCATACTGCAAATAGGTGGCGAATGCCTGGGCGTAGGGCTCGGTGTACGGATAGTGCACCCGGCCATCCTCATTGCATACAATACCGGTTTCAGGGATAACAATGGGCTTACTACCGGTTAATGCCAGGTCTGCAATAATGCTCCGCCAATCACCTCGCATATACTGATCTGCCGCCTCAGCCACCGTTCCCGCTGCACAATTCATACGTCCGTATAAATGCAGTGCAATACCATCAAACTTATTAAACAGCTCAGATCCTCCTAGCGGGATATAGGCCGTACTGAGTTTTCCGGATAGCTGGTAGCTGTCCAGTGCAGGAGTCAGTAAGAATACCGGTGATGGCCGCAAGTTTTTTGCTGCAAGCTGGCTTTCAAGCCGTTCAAGGTATGATTTTGCAGAACGTGCATCAATCTTCTCCTGCGCATTATTGGGCTCGTTGAGTGGCATAAGGTACACCGGAGCCGTAATCGTCGCCTTGTTTGCTTCAAAAAAAGACACCCATTCATCGGCATACGAAGCACCTATAGGCGGACCATTGGGCGCATGTGCAACCCGTAGAATAACCCGCACTCCCTTATTTTGAGCAGAAGTAATATATCCCAGCGTTTGCCCATTGGGCTCTCCCATAACACTAACCCATCCTCCTGGTCCCACAGCAGCGACGCTTCGATCAAAATCCTGTACCCTTCCCGCCACATTAAGCCCTAAGGAAAAGCCATACGTGGGTGCAACAGAGTGGGACAGCAAACCAAACATAATTACCCACAGCAGGCATATATATAGAAGCCGTTTCATGATAGGAATCAGTATAGCGGGTTTTTCAAAAAGTTACCTTATTTCGCTGGCTGAGGCATGTCTGCAGTTGGCTCAGCTGGCATAGGCGCTGCTACTGCGGGTTGAGGCTCAGCAGAAATCCCCGAAGGGGAAGTTGGAGGCTGCATTGGTTCTGGTTGTGCAGGGGGTTGAGCTGAAGGTGAAATCTCCGAAGGAGACATGGGTGAAGGAGCTGCTGCCTGTACTGGCATTGGTGTCCCCTGTTTTAATCCCAAGTTGACCAATTCCTGCTCAAAATCTGCTTGTGTGAATCCCTTAATTACTCGCTGTCGATCACCGGTTTTAATTAAGGTTACCGGCACTCCGGCAAAGTTATCACTCAATTCAAGCATTTCTTTAAGGTCTGCTTCATTGGCATCTACGCGCTTTTCGTTAAATTGCATGCCTTCTTTTGCTAAGTATTCCTTTTCTGCTTTACAGAAAGGACAATTTTCGATGGTATATATGGTTACTGACGTTCCGGTTGGCGCTGCTTCAGGCGTAGGTACTGGGGCATTCATCACCGGGGCTGGTGTTACTGGAGCCATTGGCTCTGACACTTGAGGCACTACTGGCTCTGGTTCCGGTGCTGGAGGCATAGGTGATGGTGTAGGAATAGGTTCAGGCGCTGGAGCTGATGGCTGTGGTGCTACCATATCTTGAGCTGGATTTTGAGGGGCTGCAGGGGTCTGCATAGCCTCACTCAATTGTTCATTCAATTTTTTTTGAATATCTTCAACCGTGGGTACCTGAGGTGTCGCCGGCTGTGCCGCTACTGGCTGTTGAGGTGAATTAACACCTCCCTGGTTCTGATTATTCTGATCCATAGATATCAGTATGAACAATCAAAAATTTTTTGTCAAACCCTTATTTGAGTTATGTTGACTTTTCCTTGTCCGGGCGATACTATTACATGAATATGAAAATTTTCTTTACGAGCTCCCAGAGAGGAAAACAATTTTTTCTTGCAAACTACAAGCGTATACAGGCTACGCTCAAAAACATTCCCGATGTAAAACTCATTGAAGATGATTTGCTCAATGAAGAGACTGAAAAATTTTATGAAAAATTAAAATTAGGAGGACAAAAAGCATACATAGATTTTTATCAACAGGAACTTAATCATCTTAAAACCGCAGATATTAATATTTTTGATTGTAGTTTTCATAGTCTATCTATTGGTTTCACAATACAACGCTCAATCGACATAAATAAACCCACTATCGTTTTATACGAAGAGAGCAAAACCCCCTATTTCCTAACTGGCATAGAAGAAGAAAAATTTATTATTAGCTCATATAATAAAACTAACCTCGAAACTATCGTAAATAAGGCCCTTAAATTAGCTATGGACGTAAGAGACAAACGTTTTAACTTTTTTATAAGGCCAGACTTGCTAAATTATATTACCGAAGTAAGCAAAAAAGACGACATCCCTATTTCTGTTTTCTTAAGAAATCTCATCCTTGAGCATAAAAAAAAGAATAAATAAAATTATTTTTTTCTGTCAGCGACTATAATGATCCTTGAATCAGGTGTAACTTGACGGGGGTCAAAGCCTAAAATTACGATATTTACTAACTTAAAATTTGCCTCTGCAAGCATTACTTTCCACTCGGGAATTGTCCTATATTGAAACGGCAAAGACATTTCCGACCAGCCGGAAGCTACAGCGTTGGTAAACAAGTCTATCAATGAAACTGCCAATTTTTGTTTTCCCACCTCTAGTGAGACAAATTGTTTAAATATAGGCTGCTCACTAAAAAATGAATTGGCTTTTGAATCTAAAGAGCTGAGGTCATATGTAGTTTCCTTTATAATCAGCCGCTTTCCGATCCTTCCCAAATCTTGTAGTAAGCTTTGTTGATCCTGTGCACGAGCGTGATGTAATACCATTATTGCTAGAATAGAATCAAACTCGTTGTCTAGATATGGTATTCTGTTAGATGTCTGCATTAGTTCAAAAGGTAATCCATTTGCTACAACATCTCGAAAATCAATTACATCGGTTGTATCTATATGAAGCCCCTTTGTTTTTAGATAGCTCGCATGAAATCCCGCGCCGCTACCAAAATCTAATATTTTTCTTCCTTTGACATATGGTTTTATCGCTTCCATTTCAATTTGAGGCTTCCTATTGCGCTTACAATCTAGATATTCTTTTAAAAACCAATGATTCTTATCTGTTCCATG
>JANLHK010000111.1 GCA_024653645.1 Candidatus Roizmanbacteria bacterium
AATGGAAACCGTATCACCCGACCTCACCTGAGTGCGGGGATAAATGCCCACAATACCTTCCATACGATGCTCGCCTGATTTCAGGGTGTGAGGATGCGAATACAGGGTGTTAGCTACAAACGGACTGATGGCAGAAGCTCCCAATGAGAAATCCTGGGCTGAAAACATCAGGTGAGGCGCCCGCGATACATAAGGGCCCGTATACATCGTTTCACGCTCCCAAAGGGCTGTAATAAGTGGTTTTCCATCATACTGCAATTGTTTGAGTAATTGAATGACCTGATTACGGGTTTTTTTTGATCTATCTACCAAATATATTTGCCCATAGCTACCAAACGAGAATGCGCGGGTTGCCTTCCAATCAATATCTTTCATGTTTAAAAATAACGCCTGCGCCGTGCCGATACCGGTTCCGGGTTTTGAGCCAGACAGGGCTCGCATATGCAGCGCGACTCGAGTGGCATTGGTGGGTGTTGCGCCCAATGAATAGAGTGCCCGCTTCAGGCGCGTGAATGGCGCTGATCGTAATTTCAGCAGACCCTCTTGCAAGAGCAATAGATTAACGTTAATGTTTTTTACATATTGACCGGCTCCATGATCCGAAAAAACAATGTACCGATCATAGGCGCCTTTGCGCAGTGTTTTCAACAAATACCCATCTATGCGCTTATACACCCTATACAATGCGTCGGCAAAATCCTGATCATACACATAATCAGGATGGCTTTTATCATAAAATTTCCAAAACCAATGCTGCGCGTGATCAACCTCCATAAAATTAACCGCAAAGACATCCCACGCCTCTTTTTGTTCAATCCAGTCAAACAGCGCAATACGCTCATCAATACTACCCAACAGATCATCAAGAAACTCCTTGCGTGATGCCTGGCTGTAGCTGAAACGGCCTCGTTCAATAAATGAGTACCGAGGAAAACGCTGTATAAACTCATCACGCAGTGATGTGGGATAGATAAAATCACGGTCAAGACCCGGTGTGGTAAACCCTCCGACCATAATGCCGTTCAGAGGGCGGACCGGGTAG
The DNA here is from genome assembly GCA_024653645.1 of Candidatus Roizmanbacteria bacterium. GTDB lineage: Bacteria > Patescibacteriota > Microgenomatia > UBA1406 > UBA1406 > PFEE01. Next base: position 1,043 of record JANLHK010000111.1, read on the forward strand.
GTAAGCGGTAGGTTCAGTACCGCAGTTCTTTTACCGGCCCGTGACAAATAGTCAAAAATCGTTTCGCGCTCAACATCCGCCGTGCTGTTAATCGCAATGTTATGATTCTTATCCAGTCGATAAAAATCATATACGCCGTGCTTACCCGGATTGACTCCGGTATACAGCGATGTCCAGGCAACCGGTGTAATAGGGGGGATGGTGGAGACCAAGCGTTTCGTGGTGCCACCCTTCATGAGAAGGGAAAAGCCCGGCAGTTTACCCTTGCGCACCCAGGGCGTAATAACATCCCATGTGGCACTATCGATGCCAAAAAAAAAAGTACGTTGACTCATGCCGACCATGCTGCATTATAAATCACATTGTTCTATAGGGCAACTTGACAGAGTAAGGTAAGCATCATAGAATACTCACTGTCTATGTATACTAAGCGTTTTGTTATTACCAATAACCTCCTTATTCAGCCCATACGGGGCGGAAGGGTCATTGTGTAACAAACGACACAATTAAAAACAGACCAACCGCCCCTACAAAGGGCGGTTTTTTTATTGCCACCATATGGTAGACACACAAGAAAGACCAATAATATCAACGGCAAATCAGTCGGTGGAATTTGCGTATAAACCTATTAAAAATGGGCGGTTTATCCTGTCTGGCAAATTGTGGGTCCCAACGAATGATTGTATCGGCAAGTATACTTCACCCGAGATCAGTATGACTCTAGGGTCACATGAAGCGGCGGCGTGCCATATTGGTGTTCGTCCGGCAGAACAGGATACGACCTTTGTAGATTGGCTCTTTTGCACCCGGCCCAATCATAGAGGAAAAGGGTATGCGCTGGGCCTGGGTATGCAAGCTGAAGAGGCTACTGTGCGACTGATGGAAGAAACACCCGAATGCTTTGCGCCAAACGTACGAGTAGTACTGGAGGATTACGGAAGATTGCGGCTGAATGAATTAGGTATTGAAGGAAAAGATTCACTATCTGAAAAACTGGCACGTCTTCTGGCTTTCGAACCCTGCGGCGAACGGAAACTAACCTATCTGGATACACGGGAAGGGAAAACAACCATTTATATACCGGTGTATACCAAAAGCATACGGTAGTGGTACACTAGCATACATGCCGCACCGGTATGAATGGTACCTATTGCCTTTGGTCATTATCCTGTTTGTGATCCACTTTCACTACTATGACTTCTATACCACGAACTTCAGGGATATAAAAAACTTTATTAATCCGAGCGCGCCTGAAGGTCTGTACGTCCAGGTACAGCGGCAAAATCCGTATTGGGAGCTGTATGAACAATCAGTCAACTACCAAGGAAGCAGTAATAGTATCTATGTAGTGTTTACCGATCAACGAACCCTTGATTACACCACCACCTACTATACCGGTAAGAAAACCAACATTAGTGAATTGGTTATTATGACCAACTACTTTTTTTATCCCCGTGAAATACCCACCATCAGCTTTAAACAACTGAAAAATATTACGCTTCAGCCCCATGATTTAATCATTGCTGACATGAACATTAACGCCTATATTCCTGCGACCCAAAGCGGACTCATACGGCTGAGCGCATCAGTGAAAAAACAACATGTGATGGTGAATAAAAAATTTGAGGATCCCTATTACCTGTTTGTGAAAGGTGGGTTATGAGCGATACGCTGACACTGGTCATGATGAGCCTTGGACTCTACAGCACCGGTATATTGCTCTATAGCTGGTTGATTGGTTCATTTTGGAAAAAGCATGACTTGCTCATAACGCTCCCGGTCTCATGGATACTGGGGAACGGATTCTGGATGCTTATTCTGCTGGGACTCGCTGGCGCTAATCTCTTGCCGCTTATTACCCTCAGCCGCGTAGTGACTATCAGCCTCATCACCACCCTGGTAGCTCTTTTTTTCATCCTTCGCGTGGTACGGCTGATTCCGCTGCTTATCGTCGCACTGACGGTTTTCATATTGTGGCCGGTGATTGAACATGCGTCACATAGCTACCTTATCGAATGGGACGCAGTTGCTATGTGGTTTTTGAAAGCAAAATCATGGTACCTGTCATCGGGTATTTCGGATAACGCCCTATATACTTCTTCGCACTATCTATACAGCGAACGGTCACATGCCATCGGTGTGCCGCTGATGATCAGTGCTTTTTACCGTTCCATCGGGCACGTCAATGACCAAATTGCGCAACTCTATTTAGTCCAATATTATGTACTGCTCACCATTGCCTTACTCGGGTTTCTTAAAAAACAATCTACCTCCCTATCATGGTTCACCCTCTGGCCGCTGGTGCTGTTTGTTATGATTTCACCGTCTTACATACGGTTTGCCGCCAGCGGATACCTTGATATAGCCATCGCATTGGTCATCACCGGTGTGACCGGCCTCTGGCTTATGTTATGCACTACCGTTGATCGCAAAGAGTCGCTGAGACTCGCACTGCTCACCATAGTCGTTGGTGCTACTGCCAGTTACCTTAAAAATGAAGGCATGGTGATTACCGCTGTCAGTGTCCTGGCAACATTGGGTTGGTACCTTACGGCCTACCGGCGCTTAACCGGCACGGAGTGGGGGAGTTTCATCGTTGCCGGACTATACGCCAGTGCAGGCATCACGATCTGGCAGCAGATGAAGCGCATCTATGGCATATCAATCTATCTGGGCGAACATATCAGCGCAACAACTATGCTCTCGCGCATCAAACCAATACTCTTTCATTACCTAGATACTTTGTATAACACCAGCGGGTTTGGGATCGGATTGGTGCTGCTGTTCATAACCATAGTCATCACCATTACCGTCTCGCTCGTCACACGACAGGGCAAACACCTAACGGCCTACGCTATCCCGCTTATCCTGCTCAGCAGCTATACTGGCGTGTACCTGATTACACCCCTTAATTTTAGTCTACAGCTTACCTCATCATTTGAGCGCCTACTCTTGCAGCTTATCCCCGCCTTCTTGCTCGCTACTGGGTATGTCGTACGACGATTACAGCTCTCCAATATGACTTAGCAGACTAGCATTCCAAGTGCTAATCTGCTGTTCAGGAAGAAGTAGCGCGCGGGACGGCGCTAATTCGTGCAAAAACTGAGCGGTATGGCTCACTACCAGTATTCCTCCCGTATAGTTCTTCAATGCTTCAAGTATGACCCGCTGTGACAGGGGATCGAGGTACGTGGTGGGCTCATCCAGCACCAGAAGGTTATAGTTTTTCAGTAACAACCGGGCTATGGCCAGGCGTGTTTTCTCACCGCCTGATAGGGTTTTAATCCTGTTAAACACCTTAGTCCCGGTAAACAGAAAACGGGCAAGTAGGGGACGAATGAGGCTGTCACCACCGCTCGTTTCCGCATACAGGCTGTCGATCAAAGTCTGCTCAAGGTCAAAACTCTCAAACTCCTGTGAGTAATATCCCAGTGACAAGGACTCGTCTCGGATAACCTCTCCGCTATCAGGCTGCTGGAGGCCAACGAGTATCTTAATTAAGGTGCTTTTACCCGCACCATTTTTTCCCAACAGCGCCACTCGTTCATTGCGGTACAAGCTCAGCGAAACACCCTGTAGTAC
>JANLHK010000112.1 GCA_024653645.1 Candidatus Roizmanbacteria bacterium
GGTATATCAGTAACCTATCCACTCTGGGCAATCTACTTCAACCTAAACAAACTATATCTGCCACCCATTGATCGCGGCCAGTACATTGAGGGCGTCACCACCGGATACGGCATTCAGTCTATTGTTGAACGCCTGAAAAAAGATGCGCAAGAAGGAAAAGAGGTGTATGTGTTTACTGAAGGCACCTTTGGTTTGCTGCCCTACGCGCTTGATATCTACACGACCTATGATTATCCCACCATCCGTTATGAAGCCCGCTGGCCGTTACAAGAAGAAGACTATGACTATGCCCGAGCATTAAAACAGAAAGGCAACACCGTCTATTTCGTGTTTGCGGAACGTGAAGAATTTAATGAAGCATGGAATCTAAGATTGCTTAAGCGCTATACGAAGCCGGTCGGCGGAAAATCGATCTATCTTTTTGAGATAAAATAATCCCATCAGTCCCACAAATGTTAGTATCCACCCAATGGTTCGAATAGGCGTACGGGTAAACGCGTAGGTAATGGTATGGGTGCCTGCAGGAACCGAAACGGTCAATACTTGTGCTTTGCCTTTCGGCGTCAGCGTTGCACTAACGCCATCAATCGCAACAGTCCATCCGAGAAAATATGAACGATTAAGCGTAAAGATAAAAGGCCTATCTGAATTTACTTCATACTCTTTCACATAAAACGTATTGCGCGCTTGCGTCACCGCAACCCCCTCAGGTACCAGCATATCGCTCGTGGGAAGCTCTGTTTTCAACAGCGCAAAACGGGTCGTTTGCTCCTCTTTCACCGTAGCGACACTTTTATGCATAAATTCATATGACGTCCTGCTCACCTCCCACTGTATCTGGTCTTTCGTAAGATAGCGGCGGTCATCACCCGACAAAAAACGCGCCGGCTTAAAGTATGGTACATACAAGCTGGCACTCACAACCAAAGTAACGATTAAGGCGGGATACCACCATTTTTGTGCCACGCGCGTCAGCCATAATGCAGCGAGTATGCTTGAGAAGCAGGACACAAATACCAAAAAACGCCAAGGAAATTGCAGATACCACAAGAATGAAATCCGGTCCCATATCCATTGCGTTTTAAACGTCGTCATGAGTATCGCCACACCTAAAAGCAATCCATATGACAATTCCATAGGTACTTTCTTATATGATTTCGTCTTCCACAGCGTATACACGGTAAACGTGGCGGTGATAGCAACTAATGCAATGTGCACGAACCCTATTTGGAATGACATGCCATCTTCCAAACCATAAATGGATCCTCCATAATCCCAGCGCGAATACAGTAATTGTCTCAAATACAGAAAGTGCATTTTGTAATCAGCGAGTTGCGTCGTCAAAATACGACTGACCAATGTTTCATTGCGCTCCATCATTGACGGTAACCAAAAAAAAGCAGCAATCGCAAAACCAATAAGGGTTGCGTACGCTGTTTGCAGAATGATGCGGATTCGTTCCTGCTCAAAAAACAATGTAGCAAAAAAAAGTAAGGGAAACAGCAAAAAAAATGGGAAAGAAACAAAGGGATGGGACAGCAGCAGTGCCGCCACCGCAGTACCATATAACACGGTTCGTCTGTTTTGCACGATACGTACAAATCCCCAGAGTACCAAAGGGATAAACGCATAGCCAGTAAACTCCGCAAATGCTCCCCGCACGAAAATGAGTACTGCATGGTACGGCGCCAGTACATAGAGCACCCCAGCGAGAGTTGCCGCAACACGGTTCTTGGTGAGAGCGTAGACCAAGCCGTACATGCCGACATATGAGATGACAAACAATGAAATCAGTGCCAATTTTATTGACCAAATATATCCCATTCCGATAAGTACAAATACTTGGGCGATAAAATAAAAGAGTGGAGGATAAAAATTAAACAACGGGTAGCCAAAACCAAATCCCAACCCGTCAACCAGGCGTGGATACCAAATTCCCTGATGCATTCCCACATTCATAAGATACAGCCTCACCACGTGCTGTTGATCATGCATTGAGAAATATGAGTTGTTTAAAAGTGGTAAAATTGCTCCTATGCAAGCCACAATCGAAAACAAAGGTAATAGGAACTTCTTCATTACCATTATTATAGCAACACCCGTCCTACATGTCTGAAGATCGTTTACGAGATGACATAAAAAAGAAGGGGGTATTGGGGGTATTGTATTTTCTGGGAAACAGCAGCTATGGTGCTGTGCTGGGACTGATTGCCAATTTTTTCTTTACCATTTATTTATCTCCTGCTGAATACGGATTATATTTTATCGTCCTTTCGTTAATCACTATATTTACCTACTTTACCGACCTGGGTTTTGCAGCTTCGCTGGTGCAAAAAAAAGACCCCGAAGAGGAAGAATTTTTCATAGCGTTTACTATTCAATTGCTGCTCGTGACAACCGTGGTTATGGTGGGCGTTATCCTGACGCCGCTGCTCATCGCTCAGTACAAGCTAACGACAGCCGGTATTGGGCTCTATATCGCCATGCTCGTGTCGCTCTTTATACTGTCACTTAAATCCATTCCTTCAACCCGATTGGAGCGGACCTTGGAATACTCAAAGATCGTTATGACGCAGGCTGTTGAACAAACCGTTTTTTATACCGTCAGCATCATCTTTCTTTTACTTCATTTTGGTGTGTATGCCCTGGCTATTGCGGTGTTAGTCCGTTCTTTAATTGGCGTAACTCTCATTTATTACTTTACCGGATGGCGCCCGCAAATTAAGTTCAATATGAGCAAAGCCCGTTCCATTCTGAAATTCGGCATTCCTTTCCAGTCAAATGTGTTCCTTGCCATTGTGAAGGATGAGCTCCTGAATATGTACCTGGTGCAACAATTGGGATTCAGCGCCATGGGGTATGTTGGTTGGGCGAAAAAATGGGCAGAGGCTCCGCTACGGGTAGTACTGGACAACACCAATCGGGTTATGTTCCCAATCTACTCGCGCTATCAGGATGATAAAGAACGGGTCGGCAAAACACTTGAGAAGGTTGTATTTTACAATTCTCTCATACTGCTTCCTGTGCTCGCTGGTATGTATACCATTATGCCGCTCCTGGTTGAGATTATCCCCAAATACCAGAAGTGGGAGACGGCATTGTCATCGTTCAATTTCTTTCTCATCTCTGCTTTGTTTGTCAGCTTTACCACTCCGTTCATTACCGTATTTAACAGTATCGGAAAAGTGATCTATTCAGTACGATTTATGGTGTTATGGATTGTGCTGAACTGGACGGTCGTACCTCTCAGCATTATGCTCATGGGATACCAAGGAGTGGGAATTGCCTTTGCCATCAACTCGCTGTCATTTGTTTTTGTGATATACGTTTTGAAACGACTCGTACCCTTTCACTTTTGGTCTTCGGTGCGCATGCCCGTCACGGCAACCGCCGGCATGCTCTTGTGTTTACTACTCATCAAAACCTCACTATTTGATCCCTATATCCTCACGGCAACACTCATCATCACCGGTCCTATCATCTACGGATTACTGCTGTACCTGATGGGAGGGGCGAAAGTATTTCATGAAGTGAAACGCATTTTCCTTCAACCCGCTGCGCAATAGCAAACCCACAAAAAAAACCATTCCCAACAGAATGGTCATATCACGCTGATCAATGGCGGATTGATTCCATTCTCCAAAGAGCACATACGGATAATACGAAAACAGCAAAAAAACGCTGAGAACTGAAAGTGGCGTCCAGAGCGATGTAAGCCGAGCCGCAATATACAAATTCAAAAAATACCAGGGCTGCAATCCTATCATTATTTTCATGTAGGCAATGAGTGCGGCAAACAACACAATGCTCGCATATCCTGCAGCCTGCCCAGGAATCAGCAACAGCATAAACGGCAGTGACGTATATTTAATCAGCACACTGCTTGCCATAAGCAGATAAGAATATATCTTGTTTCTATGCATCACTCCCATTGATACAGCCAATAATCCCAGCGCTACGGCAATGAAATCATTATGGTTATTCACCAAACCTTCTATGATCAAAAGGGGTGAAGTTGCCACAAACAGTGCAGCACGGGCATCGTGTTTTGATAGATAGCGAATCGCAAAAAAATATAACCCTGCCCACAGCATTTTAAAGAACAGTAAATCTAAGATGAACTTGCCCCAGGAAAGATATGACGGTAGTATCGTTATCCCCAGAAATGTTGGGCCATAGGGATAGGTCCGGTGGGTCCAGTGCATAAAACGCACCCACGCGTCATGGGGAAAATCGAGGGCACTATGGGTATAGGGGTTGGCATGGTCCCATGTCAGTATCTTGGCATCAAACATATAGTTAAACAGGTCGTGGGAAAGAAACGGATACGCAACCAGAGAACAAACCGCAACGATCAGGGCAACTTTTTCTACTGAGATATTCTTTTTTCTCAACAACAGGTACTGATACCCAAATAGTGACAGTATCAATATTGAGAAGAGAGTAAAAGAAAGTTGGCGATTATAATAACCCAGGGGAATGATCCAGTTTCTAAATGTTTCCCACACGACGCTGTTTATCGGAGTAAAGTTGGGATCAACCAGAGCATATGAGTAGAGGCTCAACAGTGAAAGCAGCAAGGCATACAGTGCGTATATCATACGCCCAGCATTGACTCCACCACAAATTGATGTCGGTGTTTTACCTCATCATAAATTCTTCCAATATATTCCCCAATAATACCCAGCGCCAACATATTAATACCGCCGATAAACAAAATCGTAATAATAGTGGTTGGAAATCCGCGGGGAATATATACCGAAGTAAATAATTTAAAGTAAATAGTTATGAGACTCGCCAGTATAGAGACGATAAAAAACAAGAATCCGGTGACGGTTAAAATCTGAAGCGGCGCATACGAAAATGACACGATACCGTCAAACGCCAGCTTAAATAGTTTGCGCAATGAGTATTTGCTTTTTCCCGCGTACCGCTCGCTCCGCTCATACGTCAATCCTATTTGCCGATAGCCCACCCAGCTGCGGAGCCCACGGATAAAACGGTTGCGCTCAGGCAGGGTGTTGATGGCATCTACGATCCTCCGCGACATGACGCAAAAGTCCCCGCTATCCAGAGGAATATCAATGCTAGACACCCGTGCCAGTAGGCGATAAAATGCATAATAGGCAAGCCGTTTTACCCATGATTCTTTCCGTTTGGTCCGTAT
>JANLHK010000113.1 GCA_024653645.1 Candidatus Roizmanbacteria bacterium
AGTGCCCATTAAAGTCATTTCATGTTTACTCTACTTAGTTCAGTCGATTTTGATGAGGGATACTTCTTACAAGTTGTCTGGCATCTCTGGCACCATGGCTCGTATCGCAGTTTTTACCAGCTGTTTGATCCTTATATCACCACCGGTCCGACAGTCCTCATCCCCGCTTCCCTTTTCGTGCCCCTGCATCCGCTTGCTCCCCGCATAGTAACGATACTCTACCTTATTGGCCTGATCTACATTACCTATCACTATTATATTAATTCGATTCGGTTACTAGTAATCTGGATTTTGTTGATTATAGCCCTTCCCCATTCCTACCTTTACCTTACCCACGTATTGGGTGAATTACCAGCACTATTTTTTATAGTAGCGGGCTACGGGGCATGCGCGCGCCGCAAGGAATTATTAGGAGGACTGTTGATCGGTTTGGCTATTTTGACGAAGCAGATTTCTATCCTGGCTGTCATTCCCTTATTATTTACTCGGCGATGGAGTGCTGTTGGCATTGCGGTTATTCCTGCAGCATTGTGGCACTTGATAGGGATTCTCCTGGGGTCAGGCAGTGACAGTGGTATTGTTCGAGCGTTGGCTTGGCCGCGACCTGATATGCTGCATTTACGTTTAAGTATGATGAGTAGCGAGCTGGGGGTTCATGCATGGATCTGCTTGTTGGCGGGATATGGAGTATGGACCTATGGTGCCCAGTATAAAAAGCTTCAGTTACTGAGTATTTTTTGCTGGACGTATGCAACGTATTATCTGCTTTTGTACAGCAACTATAGCTACCGGACGCTTTTTCCTCTGTTAGTAGCAACGTTGCTCGTGGGTGTTGCACTCATACCGCGTCGCTTGGTGATGTTTGCTTTCATTATGGCACTATTGGCTCTCTGTATTCGTCCGATGGAAATAGAGCCTATCACCTATGCGGGTCAGGCGACGTTTGCCCATTTTATCAAAACCCTACCCGGATCCATTGCCGGCTGTGGTTGGCAGAGTGCGCCGGAGCTTAGTTACCTTGCGCAGCGGCGCATCGATCGTGAGGTAACAAAATCAACTCGGTATTATATTACCACTCGGCGCGTGCTTGATTGCGCCCTACCTCCGTTTCCGGCAAAACAAATGCGCTGCAATTCACAACATTGTGTGTACCAAAAGTTGTAAAATACACCTCACGTATGCAAAAACTAACAAAAATCGTTGCTACCATTGGACCAGCCTCTGACAGTGAAGCGCAAATAGAATCGCTGATTAAAGCGGGGGTGAACGTATTCCGTTTTAATTTTAAGCATAATACCGTTGAATGGCACAGCGAACGTATTGAGCGGGTTTGTGCGATTGCAAAGCGTATGGAAGTACATGTAGGAACACTCATCGATTTACAAGGGCCTGAAATTCGTATTAAGCTTCTTGAAGATACGTTAACCATTCACAAGGGCATGCGTATATTATTGGACGAGTTAAGCTACATTAAAGAAAACCACACGAATGGCGCTGCCTTTTCGATTTCTCATCCGAGTATTATTCCCCACCTTAAGCAGGGGCAGTATGTTGTTGCCGATGATGGCGCGTTTGAGTTTACCCTTGATATTAAAGACGGCCGGCGGTATTTGGTGAGTCAAAGTGAAGGAACCTTGAAAGCCAACAAAACCCTAAATATTCCGGGCGCTGACTTCCCTTTTCCGGTATTAATTGACCGTGATATGGAAGGTTTACAGTTGGTAGTGCGCAACGAAATCGATTTCATCGCTTTATCGTTTGTGCGTAGTGCAGAAGATATACGAACGCTTCGCAAAGAAATGAATACGATGCATATTGACTCACAGATTGTTGCCAAGATAGAAACCAAGCGAGCTATTGATGATTTGACTGATATCATTAATGAAAGCGATGGCTTAATGGTTGCGCGGGGAGATTTGGCAGTTGAGTTGGCACGTGAGCAAGTTCCCTATCAGCAAAAGCAGATTATCCGTATGTGCCTTGAGCAGGGTAAGTTTGTGATTACCGCAACTCAAATGCTTGAATCGATGATTACCAATCCCTACCCCACCCGAGCCGAGGTGTCTGACATTGCCAACGCGGTGTTTGACCATACCAGCGCGGTGATGCTATCGGCTGAGTCAGCTGCGGGAAAGTACCCGCTTGAAGCGGTAAAAATGATGGCCAAAACTGCCCAGTATAACGAGCAGGTATCTGACGAGGACGTGCGGACAACGGTTCACTTCCCTATTACGGATCAGGAAAGTCTCTTATGTTCGGCAGCCTATGAACTACTTCGAAGTACCAAAACCATGGATATGGAAATCAGCGGCTTTATCATATTAACTGAAACCGGTAGAACGGCACATCTTTTATCTCGGTATCGTCCTAAACTGCCGATCTTTGCTTTTTGCCCCACCAGCAATGTTGCTGAAAGCTTAACGGTTGAGTTTGGTATAGTACCGTTTGTGCAGGGAGCTACCTATCTGAAGGAAAAAGAAGTTACCGGTGGGCACGTCCGTGCTACCCTCGAATACCTACTGAAACACGCACTTATTGTTTCGGGACAGCGCTTCATTGTGCTGCATGGGGATAAATGGGCAGAGGTGGGCGGCACATCCACGGTGAAGATCGTTACTGCATGATACGCAACTTTGCCATTATTGCCCATGTTGACCACGGTAAGTCTACGCTTGCTGATCGGTTTATGGAGCTGACCGGTGTGATTACTGCCGGAAGACATGAGGCCCAGCTTCTGGATCGCAATCCCATTTCGCGGGAGCGCGGCATTACCATCAAGCTGGCTCCGGTCACCATGACCTATGGAGACTATACCCTTAACTTGGTTGATACCCCCGGACATGTTGATTTCTCCTATGAAGTGGAGCGAACCTTAGCCTGTGTGGATGGCGTTATTTTGTTGGTTGACGCGACCCAAGGGATACAAGCGCAAACGATCGCCCATGCGTACAAGGCGCTTGAGTTAAACCTGCCCATTATTCCCGTGGTAAATAAAATCGATATGGACCACGCTATGGTGGAGGATGTGGTAGATGAGATGGTGCAGTTTTTGGGAGTGAAGCGCGTGCAGGTATACCGCATTTCTGCAAAAACAGGACTGGGGGTACGAGAGCTGCTTGATCGGGTTATTGAAGTCGTACCCGAGCCGCGCATTCCAAATGATGATACGTTATCTT
>JANLHK010000018.1 GCA_024653645.1 Candidatus Roizmanbacteria bacterium
ATCTGTACACGTGGATTTATTGGCGCAGTTCTTGTAATCAACGTTACGATATCTCTCCTTATCGTAGCAATTGAACCACCAAATACGGTATCAACTGCCATCTTTGCTGCGCGCATCGATAGACCTGCTTTTTTCGCAACGTGTGCGATTAAATCTTGTTTTGTCATAGTGTAATTATAAGCACCTCCTTTCTGCTGTCATTATAGAAGTTTGTCTTGTCCTGTCAACCTAAACTTTATATAGCACTATATACCAATCTATATCAGTTTCGGGTCTTTGCAACAGTCCTAAACTCACGCACTGCCGTCACTTTCAATTGCCCGGGGATCATGGAAAAGTGCTGGGCCAGATCGTCACGTACTTTTTCACACAGCAGGGTGGTTTGCTCGTCGTTTAATGACTCGGGATTAACAATGACACGAATCTCACGTCCTGCCTGGAGCACATACACGTCAGCAACACCCTCGTGTTTTTTGATCAGTGTTTCCATGTCCTGCATACGCTGGATGTAGGAGGTAACGTCCTCACGGCGTGCGCCGGGCCGTCCACCCGAAATGGCATCGGCCAAATACACGATCACTGCCTCTGACGAATCAAACGGCGTGTCCTCATGATGACTCGCGACCGCATTAATCACTTTCTGTGGGAATCCATATCGCTTCAGCAAATCGACGCCCAACTGAATATGGGAACCCTCTTTATCAGTGATCACTTTGCCGATATCATGCAACAAGCACGCTAAGCGCACCATCTGTACATCAACACCCAACTCATGAGCGAGCGCAACACCAATCTGGGTTTCTTCCATCGTGTGCTGAATCATGTTTTGTCCATATGAGAAGCGGTATTTATACCGGCCCAACAGTGAAACGATCTCACTGGGAAGATTATAGACACCCATATCATGACAGAGTTTTTCTCCTGCCTTAGTAATAAGACGATCTACTTCTTGCTTGTTTTTTGCTACCAGCTCTTCAATGCGTGATGGCTGGATACGGCCATCTTTAATGAGCTGTTCAAGAGTAATACGCGCAATCTCGCGCTTGACCGGATCAAACGATGAAAGCTTGACAACACCCTCCTCGTCCAAGTCTACTTCAACCCCGGTTGCCAGCTCAAAGGCACGAATATTACGACCTTCTTTTCCAATAATTCTTCCCTTGTATTCATCGCCGGGAAGCATCAAGGTAGAAAGGGTATATTCTGTTACGTAATCGGTAACCCCATAGCGCATGGCGTCCAATAAAATTTCTTTCGCCTTTTCATCCGCGGTTTGTTTTATCTGCTGCTCAACTTCGGTCACGCGCTGGGAAAGTTGACGCTGTAGCTTGTTTTCCCACGAACTCAACACCAACTGACGAGCTTCGTCTGCCGTAAGCTTTGATAGTTTTTCAAATTTCTCAAGCAACTCTTCACGTTTTTTCTCCAACTGGGACTTCTCTTTCTCAAATTCACCCCGTCGTGATTGTAACCGCGCCTGTTCTTTTTCGACTTCAGTACGTTGTGTACGCAAATCAGCCTCTTGATTGACAAATTTCTTTTCCAACTCAAGGGATTGTTTGGTAATGTCAGAAAGTTTGCGCTCTTCAGCCTGACGCAACGAAAGCGCTTCTTCTTTGGCTTTAATGAGAACGTCTTTTGCCTCTTGGTGGGCCCTATCTAAAATTTCCTCTTTATTTTTAGCCAGCTGAGGAAAAAGCTTTGCGATAATATCCATCATACGTGTGTCTTTTGGTCGACACGCTCACACGCCAATACAGAAGCACCGTTCTTGACTATTTTCTGATTCCGAGAAACAAATAGTGAAAACTTGAAGATAGTGTAGGTATCATGTGCTGTCTTAACTCGTGTCTATTGCGTGTACAACTAATAAAATGTTAGCGTTACCATTCTAACGCACTGTGCACGGCCTGTCAAATACCGTATAATACCTATTATATGCCGCATCCGCGACCCACTCACGAGCATTCATACGCCTTGCGTTCACTCGTTACCTATCCCCATTTTTCCTATGCGTCGCAAAACAAAGATGAAGTAGTACACCTCATTACCCGCTCCCATCCCATTACCCAAGTATGGTGGACGTTGGCAGTACTGCTTCTCGCACTTATTCCCCCGCTTATTTTGCCCTATGCCAACATGACCCTCCTGGTACCTAATCAGGTTACCTTTTTAGTGCTTTCTTGGTACGCAGTCCTATTTTCAAGCGCCATCACCCGATTTTTCGTGTGGTACTTTAATCTGGGGATTGTAACATCAACCAAAGTCATTGATGTTGATATTCACGGCATTATGTCCAGCGAGGCCTCCACCGCATTCTTGACGCAGATTGAAGAAATCACCGAAAGTTCAAAAGGGATTAGTAGTGCGGTGTTTAATTATGGTGATGTGCTGATTCAAACCGCTGGAGAAATTCCCAATATCGAGTTCACCAACGCTCCCCGACCATCGTTGGTGGTGCGACTTATTAATAACCTTATAAAAACCTAACGTGGATATTCCATCATTTTTTGGACCCGACCTAGTTACCCAACTGGTACGGTTGGTTTTTATAGTACTCAGCAGCATTTTCATACTGGGGTATTTTGTCTATGCCGTTATTTTCTTTCAGCGCCTTCGCAAACTCAATAAAACGTACACATCATCTGATAATGCTATTTTGTTTTCACTCTCCTGGCTTCAGTTTGCTATCGGAAGCATCTTGCTTCTGTACGCTCTGCTACAATTATGGTAGTACATGTCAGATATACCGTTTGGTGCCGCACTCGGAGTAGTCAGTCCAGATAACGCAAGTGGTTTTATTGCGGAAAAAAATGTATATGGCATATTTGAGGCGCATACCCCCTCGTCCAATGATGATGTTGTTGAGTTGGTACATGAAATACGAGCCGCTCTTGCCTATCTCGAATTTCCAACATTTGATGATTTTGAGTCATTTTTAGCAACCCATACCCGTACCTACAGCGACGAGGAGTTGTCATATGTCTGCTGCTATGTATCGTCTGATGACGGCATATGGATCGTAACCAAACGGGGCGCTGCGCTGCTTAAACGAGGAAACAAGCTGTATACCATCGCCCAGGGCACACAAAAAAAAGAGGGGTTATTGCAGGAGGGTGATATGGTATACATCAGCACCACTTCATTACTGCCCCATCTTTCTATCATTACGCCCATCCTCAGTGAAAAAAAGGCTGCGAAAGACATAGCCGAAACCATACAGCAAACCATCCATGAGGTTACTGCTTCCGGGGGATGCCTCTTATTCCCCTATCAACCACCTCATAATGTACCGCTTGAAGAGGCAACTCCCCCAGAGGAAACCTTCGTTAGCCCACGCCCACGCGCCGCCCTACCCAAACAAACCATTATGCGCATCGGGGGAATCCTGATCATACTCGGTGTTATTGGCTTTAGTGCATGGTTTATTACCGGTCGCATCGTGGCCCAGCAAAATAAACAGGTGCGTGAAACCATTATGGAGACCCAGGCAAAGCTTGAACAAGTACAAGATTCCCTCACCCAAGGAACACCTGAGGAGTCGGCAGCTGGTCTGAAAGAGGTTGAACAAACGATTACCACACTGCGCAAAAAAAAGGTGTCTGTGGATAACGCAAAAGCACTTAACGCTCTTAATGATAAATTTGAGCTGGTACAGAGTTCTGTTGGTTCCATGGATGTTACTGACGATGAGCCGTTTTTTGATATGCGCCTTGTCAGCAACCAAGCCCAAGCGTCATCCTTTACTCTCATCAATGACACGCTGGTAATTTCGGACCAGAAAAATAATAAGCTGTATGCCGTATCAGTGACCGACAAAAGCGTGGAGCAATTTTCACCAGCCAAAGACACGAAGCCTACGCTGGTAACGCAAACTTCGAATGGCAATTTGGTGTATTTCGATAAGGCCAAAGGTATTTATCAATCCCAGACCACCGGCTCGTTTGCTGTCATCGTAAAGACTCAAAAACAATGGAAAAACCCCATTGCACTTACCTCCTACGGTACCAATCTCTATTTATTGGATAAGGGCGCAGATGAATTATTCAAATATACGCCGATTGAGGGAGGGTATAGCGATTCTTTGAGCTATTTTGCCAGCGGTTCCGCTATGGATTTGAGTGACGCTAAAAGCGTGGTTATAGATTTTTCGGTCTATTTACTAACTGATGCCGAGCTGCTTAAATTTAAAGCAGGGGCACGTGAAAGCTTTTCATTAGCTGACAGCATTTCTCCCAGCTCAATCACCTCGCTCTATACTGACGAAGACTCAAGTTATCTGTATGGGCTTGATGCAGCGCGTTCACGCATTATTGTGCTTGATAAAGACGGCACTCTTCTTCAGTCAATTTTTAACCCTAAATTGAAGGAGGCAAAAAGTTTTGGCGTGATACAAGACAAACAGATAGTGTTCTTGTATGAAAATAGCGTACTGTCGCTTGACAATTCCCAATAATTAGCGTTCAATAAAACTAGTATGGATACTTTTAATCTACTTGCAGCTGCTGGTGGCGCAACACTAAACGTTGGATCTCCCGGCGGTATTCCCACTGATCTTGGGGTTATTCTGTCTTGGGCCATCCGTATGATCTTCTTGTTTGCTGGTTTAATTGTTGCCTACAACATTATTCAAGGTGGGCTTGACTGGGTGCAGTCGGGTGGAGAAAAAG
>JANLHK010000119.1 GCA_024653645.1 Candidatus Roizmanbacteria bacterium
CGCAAAAAACAGCATATATACACTGGTACGACCAAGGTACAGCCATGCCGATGGGGTAAATGAAAAGAGATTCACCAGAACACTGGCAAACAGTGCGGCCGTGAGCGGCGCCAATGGACTGTGTGAAAGGACGGTAATGGGCAATTTATTTCTCTGTTTGAGTACCAACACAACAACCGCTCCAGCTACCATGATATCGATAATCCGTATGCGCACACCCAACCACGTAATAAACAACAACTCACCAAAGGGCGCCAGTATGAAGAGTGCGTATATTATTCCTGCCATAGGGGCGTGGTGTCAGTATGCTGGTATAGTTTTGCGCGTACCAAGAAAGAATGAAAACTCATCATGAAACTGTATACGAAACCGGCCGGCCCATCACGAAATCCTTGGCGTACAAAGTACGTGTATATAAACTTTGCTACGGGCGTTACCACGACATCAACGATATCTCCGGCTCTGCCGGTGCGTGCTCGATAGTTGGCTTCAATGGTACTGTAGCGGTTTACATGCTCAAGAAATTCTGCAATGGTGGGGTGCGGATAATGATGCAGTTCTCCGGTTAATGATGCGACTTCCCCTTCTGGTTCCCACACTTCGTGCACCGGGCGCACAAATTTTCCCCGCTTTTTATTAACAAGCCGCGTCACCCACACCGTACCAGCCTCGCCATGCGTAATGGTTGTTTTCCAGAAGGTGTCAACACGCCTCATGCGATAGGCACTGATGGGAGAGTTATCGGGGAGTGCATTGAGAGCAGTACACAGCTGAGATGAAAGTACTTCGTCACTATCTACAAAGAGTACCCAATCAGTGGGAGCTTTTGAGAGGGCGCGGTTACGGTGTGCGGCAAAATCGTTATCCAGATTCAGAGTAATAAATGGAAGATGATATTTTTTCGCGATTGATGCGGTTGTATCGGTTGAATGATCATCAATAATGATACATTTCACGTTCGTTAAGGCTTTAGTGCTTTCAATGGTTTTGGCAAGCGTAGCCTCATCGTTATGGGTAAGAATAACCACGGTAACATTGTGCATATTAGCCTTTATTGTATACTATACGTATATGTTTTCGTTATGGATGATACAGTCACTAGTATCGCTTGTCATGGGAATCATTGAAGGATTGCTGACTATTCGCGTGCTATTGCGCCTTTTAGGCGCAGGAGAGGCCTCTTTTGTGACTTGGGTCTATGAAACAACCGCCCCTCTGGTTGCGCCATTTGAAGGCATGTTTCCGCAGCCTACCTTATCAGGAGGATTTGTTATCGAATTTTCAACACTCTTTGCCTTAATGGTGTATTCAATTGCCGGGTATTTGTTGCTTGAAGTGTTTGGCTTTATCGATATCAGCTTGCGACAGTATCGCCGTAAGTACGATAAAGACGCATAAGCGCACTGCTATAGCTTTTCCACGAAAATTGTTTCTTGAGTGTCTGGTAATCAACCACTGGTAGATGACGTATGACCTGCGCTAATTGATATGCGAGCGCTTCCGGGTCGGTATCTACGGTTGTCACATACGGCGCTAATTCAGGAATACAGGCACTCTGCACACTTACCACGGGCGTACCGCACGCAAGCGACTCAAGGGTGGGGAAATGAAAACTTTCGTAGCGTGAAGTCACCAGCAACGCCGCCGCCTCGCAGTACATTTTATGCAAATCGTCTTTGTCTCCAACATGCCCCAGTGCCATAACTGAATCAGGAAGACGGGTTTGTTGGGGAACGCCTATGAGTACCAGCTTGTATTGACGGTATTCTTTTTTTTGTCGAAGCAGTGAAAACGATGACAGTGCCAGATCCAATTGCTTGATGGGGTGCAGACTGCCTACCCACAGTAGTATTTTTTTTGGCTTATATCGTTTTGACGGCGTGAATCCATGGGGTATGCCAAACGGGATAGAAGAAATATGAGATGAGGGCACTCCATACCAATCCTGCAATTCCTGACTGACTTTGATCGAGCTCACTAGGATATGGCTGGACCGTGCTATCATGGCGCGCGTCAATGCCTCGAGGCGTTTTGATCCATGTGACTGTGGATAGGCATCAGGATGAGCATGAAATGAAAGCCCGTGACACAACGAAATGACGGGTGCTGCGGTATATGGTGGCACGGCGTGGTTGAGTGCCAGGTATAGTCCACCTTTGCGCCAATAGGCGAGTAATTCCTGTAACGGAATGCCGATCGTATTCCAGCCGCGGGTAAAAGGGAGTGATTGATAGGACAGATGGGGATAATGAGGAGGAAGCTTTGACGCCTTTTTTTGGGTATATACCACATAACGATTGATATGATCATACTGACCCAGCGCTTGCAGTATTTCGCGGGTAACGGTGTAGGTGCCCAAGTGATAGGGTGAACTGAGTGCTCCGCCATCAATGCGTATAATGCCGTTCATAGCAGTTTTTTTATATGCTTGGGAATAGTAAGTAGTTCATGTATTTTTTGCCACAGGCTTCCATGCTGCCAGAGAAATAGCAGGCGGTTACGGGTAAGGTAATAGTCTTTTTTGGGGTACTTGGTTGAGTTTTCAAAATGGTCATAGGTAATACTGGTTGTTGCTCCCACTGTACACCCTTTTTTGGTAGCGCGATAGCACCACTCAACATCCTCGTAATACATATGGTAGGTTTCATTCAGCAATCCCACCCGCGGCACGATGCTGGCACGAATTCCCATGCACGATCCGGATACAAAATCGACTGGGTAGGGGTTGGTAGCAGGCGGCGTTTGTGATAGCCCACCCGAAAGATTGTTGGGATCAATGACGCCTTTATAATAGGTTTTGCCGTGCTGCTGTATGACACCGCCCCATATATCGTATGCTGAACACACTTCTTGAACACTCTTTTGAGAGAGTTTTGTAAAGTGAATGTCAGGATTCATGATCAATAATTGGTCGGGTTTGGGTTTAAGTGAAAGAGCCTGACAAATACCTTCGTTAACTCCCTTGGCAAAACCGTTGTGGTTGTGGGTATTATCAATCACGATAAACGCTTGGGGCGACAAGCATTTTGTCTCTTTTTTAAGCCGGATAATATCAGCCTTGGGCGTATTATACGTGACGGTTATGACGGCGATACGGGCCATGGACAATTTTATAATATAATAATCCCATATACGAAAGCCATTCCATGTAGGTAAATGCCCCATCAAGTACTATACGCAACAGGCCGTCACGATAACCCTTATCCTTAATGTACCGTGCCCAAAACATGTGCAGGGGGTACATAACTAGTTTTTTGAGCGAGAGTGGCTCGTTTTTTTCATATCGCTCACGCGCGAGCCGTATACCGTAATCAGTAAATTTTATGATAACCTGCCATAAGTTTTGGTATGAGTAATGATCAATAAAAGAGTGCAGTTTTTTGGTACGTGTTTTATCTGCAGCCTTATACCGAGCATGAACAGAAGTATTGATCAATTCTATTGCGTCCTTATGGAACAGTACTAGCTTGTAATACTGTTCACCACCGTGGTGCAGAGCATGCCCGAATAGGTGATTGCGAAATGGTATGCGGTAGGCCGTGGGTGAGGGGTTTGTTGCCAGCATTGATTGGATTTCAGATTGCAGGGCAGGAGTTACGACCTCGTCGTGATCAAGCACTAGTATCCAAGGATAGCGCACGGCTGCTAACGCCTGTTCACGCAGTTTCCCTTCGTGATGCGCTGGCTCACGAAATATACGCACCTGGTAGTTGCGGGCAATAGCCAAGGTGTTATCCGTACTGCCATTATCAACCAGCACAATATCATCCACCCATCTAAATACTGACGCCAACGATGTATCAAATAGAGCACCACCGTTTTTAACGATATATACGACCGAAAGCTCAAGCTTCGTGTTGTGTTTATCCATGATCTCTCCTATTATAAAGCACAATGGAGGATTTACTGATGACACTTGCAACCATAATGCTGGTGGCCGGTGGTTTCTTGGGAAATGGCAATGAACAAACAACCCGCGTTACCCGCATTATTGACGGAGACACCATTGTTATTGAAGGGAAACAGCATGTGCGCTACATCGGAGTGGATACGCCTGAGATTGCGCATAATAAAAAGGAGATATCCGAGTGCTACGGCAACGAGGCAACGGCCTACAACAAAAAAATGGTACAAAATAAGGAGCTAACAGTAAGCAAAGATGCATCCTGGAAAGACCGTTACGGCAGGTTATTACGCTATGTGTATGTGACGCAGAATAACAAGAAGATATTGGTTAATGAAGAGCTGATACGACAAGGGTACGGTACGGTGCTGTTAATTGCTCCGGATATTCACAAGGCTCCCCAGCTTATTCTTGCCCAGTTGGACGCCATGGCCCACCGGCGCGGCATGTGGAGCTCATGCCCCTAAGCATGATATACTTATAGCTGTATTAATTGCTCGCGTAGCTCAGTTGGTAGAGCGTTCCGTTCACATCGGAGAGGTCCCTGGTCCGAGTCCAGGCGCGAGCACCTCCAGAGATTTTTGTTATTTTATATATGGTTTTTTGAATTTCCAAACAAATTTATGATAAAAAATTAAAAAATTATCAATAAAATTTGAACCAAAGATAATAATAAAACCTATAAAATTTAATCTTCTTGGAGATATAAGAAAAGTCAATCCACCTTTACCTGTTCTTAGCTTTGAGTAATACATATCACCTTTAAGATTTTTAAAGGTTAATAATAATGACATTGGTGTTCTTTCGTGCTCCTGTATGGGGTCAAGATGATAGATTAGAAAATCTTTTATATCCGAGACTTTACTGTTTTGTAAAGCGATGCATGTTAAGTTCTTTTTTTCACCGACCTCTAATACATTAACACCCTTGAGTGTAATAAAAAGTTCCCACACATACTGTATATCCGTAATTATGTACACAATTTTCTGAATTTGAAGGTCGTAAGCACTTCCGTTTCCTATATTTTTAGCCATAAGACTTCTATTTTCCATAGGCTTACCAACAAACTTAATTACTATGAGTGGAAGAATACTGAGTTCGTTTGCCTCACTAGTTTTTTTTACGCTTTGAAAGCCAGATATAGTCGTAAATAAAAGGCTATAAATAGTGACAATTGAGATCCAATCATTAAACGATTGGCATAGATTCACGTTTAAAAGATTGAAGCATATATAATTCATAAATTAATCATATTAACTGCACACTTATAAAGTGCATCCGGAAATTTTTTATTGAGCACACACAATACTACCGACATTGCTGAATTCTGAAAGATGTTCATCTAATGTTAGGATTCCTGATGCACTTCCACCATCGAGATTAAGCGCAGATTCAAATGATAGGTTTTCTGTGTCTCCAATGGTAATCAGCAACTGTGGTAACTCAGCAAGGAGTGGTCCTTCTAATTGTGATGTGGGGAAAAATATGGTCATCAGTACTATAGCTCCATCGGTAGTATGGGCAATCAGCGATCGGCGTGCATACTCGTCATCGGTAATGGTTAAGTTGCGGGCATTGGCATTTTCAATGAGGAGTGGTCCATTTTGCAATGCCTCAGCAACTCCTGAGGGAGGAATAGTACGGGATATGGTTGCAGTTCCGTCATTGAGCACATACCAGTAACCATCAAGTAGTGTACTGACAGTGTTGGCTGCCTGTTCTTCCTTTGAATCATG